>JAYTCP010000717.1:0-5189 GCA_043736435.1 Planctomycetia bacterium
AAGGGCTTCGCCGCGGAAGGGGGGGGCGGCGGGGGCCGGGGTACGGCCTCGTGACCGGCTCCACGCCGACCCGCTCGAGCGCGGAGGTCCTCGCCTCGCTCGGCTCGCCCCGCGTCGTCGTCGTGGGGGACCTGCTCCTCGACCGCTACATCACCGGGCTCGTGGAGCGCATCAGCCCCGAGGCGCCGATCCAGGTGCTCGCCGTCGAGCACGACGAGCGGCGGATCGGCGGCGCGGGCTCCGTGGCACACGACCTCGCGGTCCTCGAGGCGAAGGCGGTGCTCGTGGGGGTCGTCGGCAAGGACGACTCCGGCGCCGAGCTCCGGCGCCAGGCCGAGGCCGCCGGCATCGAGCTCGTGGCCGTCGAGGACCCGACGCGGCCCACGAGCCTCAAGACGCGGCACCTCGCCCGCAGCCACGGCATCCCCCAGCAGGTGCTGCGCGTCGACCGGGAGGTGACGACGCCGATCGCCGGCGAGCTCGAGCAGCGCGTGCTCGCGGCGCTCGACCGGGCGCTCGAGGGCGCCGACGCCGTGCTCCTCTCCGACTACCAGAAGGGCCTGCTCACGCCCACGGTGCTCGCGCACGCGATCGCGTGGGGCCGTCGGACGGGCAAGCCGGTGGTCGTCGACCCGAAGGGCGAGGACTTCGCCCGGTACCGCGGCGCGACCGGCATCAAGCCGAACCGGGCGCAGACCGCGAGGACCACCGGCCTCCCGATCCGCGGGCCCGAGGACGCCGAGCGCGCCGCGGACTGGCTCCTCGAGCGCTTCGGGTTCGACTTCGCGCTCGTCACGCTCGACCGCGACGGGATGTGCCTCAAGGAGCGCGACGGCGTGGCGCACGCGTTCCGCACGCAGCCGCGCGAGGTCTACGACGTGACGGGCGCCGGCGACATGGTGCTCGCCGTGCTGGGGCTCGTCCTCGGCTGCGGCGGCACGCCGGCCGAGGCGGCGGCGCTCGCCAACGTCGCCGCCGGCCTCGAGGTGGAGAAGGTGGGCGTGGTGCCCATCCCGCGCGCGGAGATCGCGGGGCGCCTCGCCGAGCGCACGCACGCGAGCGGCAGCAAGATCGTCGAGCGTCCCCACGCGGAGGCGCTCGGCCGCCGGCTGCGCGAGGCGGGGCGTCGCATCGTGTTCACGAACGGGTGCTTCGACGTGCTCCACGCGGGCCACGTGCGCTATCTCGCGTTCGCGAGGTCGCAGGGCGACGTGCTCGTCCTGGGCCTCAACGCGGACGAGAGCGTCCGGCGCCTGAAGGGGCCCCCGCGGCCCGTGAACCCGGTGGACGACCGCGCGGAGGTGCTGTCCGCGCTCGAGGCCGTCGACCACGTGGTGGTCTTCCACGAGGACGACCCCCTGCCCCTCATCCGCGAGCTCCAGCCCGACGTGCTCGTGAAGGGAGCGGACTGGAAGGAGAGGGGCGTGATCGGTCGCGAGGTCGTCGAGGCGCGCGGGGGCAGCGTCGTCCTCGCGCCGCTCCTCGACGGCCGGAGCACGACGCGCACCCTCGAGCGGCTCGCGGCGGCGCCCGAGACCCCAACGCGCGGACCTCGCCCCCCGGCTTCGTCGGGGTCCTGAGCGGTCCCCCCGGGTCCCGAGGGACGCCCCGCACCCCCCTCGCGTCCGGCGGCCCGACGACGGAGAATGAAGGCACGGGGCGCGGCGACACGGTCCCAGGACGGGAGTCTCCCGTGAGCCAATGGACGATCCTGAACGATGCCCGCATCCACCCGGTGCTCTTCAGCTGGCGCGGGCCGCTCCCCCGCGCGGCGGTGGTCGACGTGCTCGAGACGTACGCCCCGGGGCTCGAGGGCGCCGGGGACCTCGTCGACCTCTGGACGCTGACGGGCGGCGGCGACTACCTGGAGTCGGAGACGCTCCTGAGCCCGGTCGGCGATCCGGCGCTCGGGGACGCCCTGGTCGAGACGAACGAGATGCTCCACCTGCGCGGCCTCCCGCACCCGGCGTGGGTCTTCTCGACCGGATCGCACCTGGGCGCGTTCGACGCCGAAGTGGGGGAGTACCTGCTGCTCCGGGATCGAGGCCCGCCCTTCCTCGTGGAGGGGCGCTTCCGTTCCTTCGACGCGTGGTACGTGCGTGGACTCCGCGCCTTGCGGCGCGAGTGGTCGTTCCCCGAGGACGCGTCCGCTTGAGGGGGGTGCGGGCGCGTGGCGTGAGGGCGGAGGGCCCTCCACCCCGCCCGTCCCGTGCGGTTCCCCCCACGCCGTGGTCCACTCCCCCCGTGACGGATCCCGCGCCCCGACCGCTCCGCCGCGCCGTCTTCCTCGATCGTGACGGGACCCTGATTGACGACCCGGGCTACCTCGCCGAGCCCGACGCGGTCGTCCTGTTCCCCGCGGTCCCCGACGCGCTGCGCGCGCTCGACGAGCTGGGCTTCGCGCTCGTCGTGTGCACCAACCAGTCCGGCATCGCCCGCGGCAAGTACACCGTCGCCCAGTACCAGCGCGTCGCGCACCGCCTCGAGGACCTCCTCGCCGCCGAAGGCCTGCGCCTCCACGCGACGTACTACTGCCCGTACCACCCCGAGGGCACGGTGGCGCCTTGGAACGTCGACCACGAGGAGCGCAAGCCCTCGCCCGGCATGTGGCTGCGGGCCGCGCGGGAGCACGGGATCGACCTCGCCGCGAGCTACACGCTCGGGGACGGCGAGCGCGACGTCGTCGCGGGGAAGCGCGCGGGGACGACGTCGATCCTGCTCGCGGCGGGGCGGGACAAGTGGCCGCTGCCGGCGGGGGGAGCCCTCGACCCCGACTTCACGGCCCGCGACCTCCGCGAAGCGGTGGTCTGGATCCTCCGGCGCGAGGGAGCCCCGTTGCCGGACCAGCCCGGGGCGCCCCTGTCCCGCGGCGCGCCGCCCGGGTCGACGGCCCCGTGACCGTTCCCGCGTTCCGCGTGGGGGTGGTGGGCGCCCGGCGCGTGCGGGAGGGGACCGGCGAGCATCTCGCCCGGTTCCTCCACGCCGCCGGCACGAAGGTCGTCGCCGTGCTCGGGACCTCGGCGGGGAGCGCCGCCGAGGCCGCCGCGGATCTGGCGGCGCGCCACGGGATCGCGGCCACGCCCTACGCCGACCTCGAGCGGTTGCTGGCCGACGCGAGACTCGACGCCCTGGTCGTGGCGTCCCCCGACGCGACGCACCGGGCCTGCCTCGAGCGTGCGCTGTCGGTCGGGCTCCACGTGCTCTGCGAGAAGCCGTTGCTTGACGGCGCGCCCGACGCCGTCGAGGTGGGGCAGCGCCTCGTCGACGCGTACGCCGCCCGCGGCCTCTGCCTCGCCGTGAACACGCAGTGGCGGCACGCACTCCCCTCCTACCTTCGACTCCACCCCGAGGTGAACCCGCGCGCGGCCCGCCGCTTCCGCATGGAGCTTTCCCCGCGCCTCCTCGGCCCCGCGGCCTTGCCGGCGGCGCTGCCCCATCCGCTCTCCCTCCTCGACCATCTCTTCCCCGCCCCGGACCGGCCCCTCGAGGGCATCCGCTGGCGCGACGAGGGCGCCGACGCGTGGTCGGTGGCGTTCCGTCACCCCGGCGGCACGGAGGGCGTCGCGTGCGACGTCGTGCTGCGGGCGTGCGCGACGCAGCCACGACCCGCGTCCTTCGGCTTCGACGGCGCGATGGCGCGGCGAACGATCCACGAGCCCGGCTACCGGCTCGCGCTGACGACCGACGACGGCCTCCGTGAGGTGGCCCTGCCCGACCCCGTCGAGGCCCTCGTCAAGGCGTTCGTGGCGCGCGTCCGCAAGGGGCCTCCGTTCCCGCCCGACCCCACGATCCGCCCCGGCCTCCACCGGCTCCGCGCGCTCGAGCTCGCGCTCCCGGCGTCGATGCGCGTTGCGACCACCCCGGGAGGCGGATAGCCTCCCTTCGATGACGCTTCCCCCCTCCGCCCCTCCTCCGCCGGCGGCGGGCCCCCGGGTCGAGCCCGTCCACGACTTCGCGGGCAAGCTGCGCCAGCCCGGGCTCTATCCCCACGTGCTCGCGTACGTCGCGTGGCGGCGGGCGGTCCGCGCGGCGGCCGCAGGCGGCGGCCCTCCTCCCCCCGCGCCCCCCGCCTCCCCGCTGTCGATCAACCTCGACCTCACGACCGCGTGCAACTACGCGTGCGACCACTGCATCGACTGGGAGATCCTCAACGGCGGCGTAGCGCACGAGGACGCGGTCCTTCGGGAGTCGATCCGGTCCATGGCCGGCGCCGGGCTGTCGAGCGTCATCCTGATCGGCGGAGGCGAGCCCACGGTCTACCCCGGCTTCGCGTCGTTCGCCGGGTTCCTGAAGGACCTCGGCCTCCAGGTGGCCGTGGTGAGCAACGGCAGCCGCAACGACCGCATCCTCGAGGTCGTCCATCGCTTCGACCGACGCGACTGGATCCGCCTCTCGCTCGACGCGGGCACCGACGCGACGTTCCAGGCGATGCACAAGCCGAAGCGGCCGGTCACGCTCGACGCGATCTGCGCCGGCGTCACGCGGCTCAAGGAGCGCAACCCGGCGCCGCGCGTGGGCTTCTCGTTCATCATCACGTGGCAGGGCGCCGCGCGGGAGGCGGGGGCGCCGGTGATCGAGAACCTCGACGAGATCCCGCTCGCGGCGCGCCGCGCGCGCGACGCGGGCTTCGACTACCTGTCGCTCAAGCCGTTCCTCGTCCGCCGCGAGAACGGCTCCGAGGTGATGGACGTCGGGCAGGGCGCGCAGGCCCTCGACCGGGTCGTCGCCCGCATCCGCGCCCGCGTGGACGAGGCGAAGGCGTTCGCCACGCCGACGTTCCGCGTCGTCGAGAGCACGAACCTGCGCGTGCTCGAGCAGGGCTCGTGGCGGGAGCTCACGCGCCAGCCGCGCACGTGCCACATGCAGGCGCTGCGCCAGGTGCTGACGCCGCTCGGCCTCTACAACTGCCCCGCGCACCGCGGCGCCGCCAAGGCGAAGATCGCCGGCAAGGATGCGTACGCGGGGCCCGAGCGGCTCGCCGCGACGGCCCAGGCGACGGCCTCGATCCTCGAGCGCTTCGACGCGTCCGTCGAGTGCCGCGAGGTGACGTGCCTCTACAACGGGGTCAACTGGTGGCTCGAGCGCGCGATCACCGACGGGCAGGGGCTGTCCGAGGCGGACGTCGGCCACGACCTCGAGGACGCGTTCCTGTGAGCGGCCCGGGCGCCGCGCGTCCGCCGAAGGAGGTC
>JAYTCP010000718.1:0-6986 GCA_043736435.1 Planctomycetia bacterium
CGAGCACGAAGCTCGCGAACAGCGGCCCCGGCTGGAACACGAGCCGCCGCCGCCCGGCCTCCTCCTGGAGGATCGGCCCGCCCGTCACGTCGCTCGGCAGCAGGTCGGGCGTGAACTGGATGCGGCGGAACGACAGCCCGAGCAGCGCGCCGAGCCCCTTCACGAGCTCGGTCTTGCCGAGGCCCGGCAGCCCCTCGAGCAGCAGGTGCCCGCGCGCGGCGAGCGCGATCACGGCGAGGTCGAGCAGGTCGTCCTGGCCGAGGAGCACCTTCCCGACAGCCGCCCGCAGGGTGGTCAGCCGCGAACGCCCGGGCTCGAGCTCCTGCGGGGTGAGCAGTCGCTCCCCTCGTCCACCGCCGGCCGCGTCCGCCATGAGTCCACCATCCTCCGAGGTGCCTGCGTGCCTCTCGACCCCGCACGGGCGAGGGGAGCGCGATCCTACCGCCCCGTGCCGCCGGGCGCGTCCCGGAAGAATCCGCGCACGACGTCGCGGACGTGCGGCGCAAGACGGCGATGCCAGGTGGCCGCGCCGGGCCCCTCGGCCCCCGCGCCCCCGACATTCCCATCCCGGATCGGGTTCCCCGTCGGCTGGCCCCGGCTCACCCCGAGCCGCACCGACGGCTGCGGCGCCTTGGCGCCGGGCGGAAGCCGCTGCGGCGCGAGCCCCGTGGTGTCGCCCTCGGTCTCGCCGGTGTGCTCGAGCTCCGCGTCGGCGCGGCCGCGGTTGATGGCGCCGGAGCCGGGCTTCCCGTCGCCGTCCTTCGCGCCCGAACCGGGCGCCTTCCCGGAGCCCTTTCACCCCGGGCACGCATCCTTCTTCTGCGGCTGCGCCTTGCAGAGCGCGCAGGCGCGCTCGGCCTCGGAGAAGGGGTTCGCCTGCGGATCGGAGGCGAGCAGCTTCTCGAGCTCGGCGAGCTCCTCGGCGCTGATCACGCCGCTCTGCGCGAGCTGCTCGAGCCGCTCGCCGGACGTCGCGCCGAGGGCCTCGGCGAGGGCCGCGAGGGTCTTCGCGTCGTCGGGGAGCAGCCCCGCGTCGACGACGCCGTCCTGTCCCGTCGCCGACTCGACGGCCTTGCTGAGCTCGGGGGAGAGCGTCTCGGTCAGGCCCGCGTCCTTCGCGGCCTCGAGCAAACGCGCCGCCTGCTCGCGATCGGGGCGGCCGTCCTCGCCCTTGCCGTCCCTCGCGGCGAGGGTGGCCGCCGCGGCGCGCGTCTTCTCGAGGGACGCGGCGGTCTTCCCCTGCTCGCGGTCGAGCTTCTCGTGCAGGGTGTCCACGTCGCTCCACGGCACGGGATCGGAACGCTCGACCCGCTCCTGCAGGGCCTCGAGCCGCTCGCGCAGCTCTTCGCGCACCTCGGGGCGCAGGGCCTTCTCCTCCTCGAGCTTGCGGAGCTTCTCCTCGAAGCGCTCGAGGGCGTCCTTGACCGCGGGGTTCGCGACGACGCTCCGGGCACGCGCGAGCGCGGGCGGCGGCAGGAGCAGCACCGTCGCGAGGAGCGCAGCCGCCGGGAGCGCGCGGACGAGCAGCCGCGTGCCCTTGAGCCGGGGCAGGGCCGCGCCGATGCCGGCGAGGCGCGGCGCCCAACGGGAGCGCCACGCGCTCGCGTCGACCTCGGTGCCCGTGACGAGGTGGCCCTCGAGAGCGAGGCGTCGGTCGATCTGGAGCGCGGCTTCTTCGCGGGTCGGGAGCCCCCGCCGGGCGCGCAGCGCACCGTACGCGAGGGGGAGCACGAGGGCCGCGAGCCAGAGCGGGGGGGGCGCGACGCCCACGCCGAACAGCCGGAGGCCGAGCAGGGTCGCCGCCCCGCCGACCGCGAGGACCGCGAACGCGTCGACGCAGCCGCCGACGAACAGGGCGCCCCCGATGCGGCGCCGCCACCGCCGGATGGCGTGCGCCTCTGCGAGCGCGGCGGCGGCAGGGGCGGCGGACCGGTCCATCAGACGCTCCGAGCGGCACGCGGGCCGCGTCCCGGAAGTCTACCCAGGAGAGGCGGCGACGGCCCGGAGCATGGGACGCCACCGGGGGCCGGCAGTTCCCGGAAACCGGACTGCCCGTCGAAACGGGAGGAGCTGGGCCTACCTCGACGTCAGCTCGGATGGAGCAACGCCGCCTTCCATGCCTTGCCGGCGCGACGGCCCTCGCCGATGTCGGCGATCTTTCGATTCACGGTCAGCAGCGCCAACGCCCCGGCCCCTTCACTCTCCAGCAGACGCGCGGTGAGCACCTCGGCGCCGTTCGGACGGACGAACGAGATCCGGTGGCGCGTGCCGTCCGCCGTGAGCTTCATCCCGCCGCCGAAGTAGAACCAGGGGAAGGCGACGTCGGTCGCTTCCGAGAGCTTCGTCTCGAAGACGCGCCCCTCCTCCGCCGTGAACGCGATCACGCCGTCGGAGAGCTCGAGCACGCCCGGACGGCTTCCGGTCATGCCGACGAGCAACCAGACGGCGGAACGAAGGGTCGGCTCGGTGTCGGCAACGGACATGGAATCTCCACGTGGGGGGGAACGGAGGTCTGCACGGTACCCCGCGGCGCCACAAGACGCCGCAACGAGCGCACAGGCCGCGCGAAGGCGCGCTCCCGGCACCGGTGCCCGCCTTGGCGCTCAGGCGTGACGCCTCAGCCAGGCGACGAGGTCGGCGAGGAACGCCGGGGCCACGTTGCGCTTCTCCTCGTACATCTCGAGGGTCGACGGCTTGCCGCCGCAGGCCTTGAACAGGTGGTCGAGGTCGTCGTAGATCCGCAGCGTGACGTCCTTGGCAGGACCCGCCATGAGCCCGGTGGCCAGCAGGCGGGCGTCACGATCGGCGCTGACCTGCATGTCGCGTTCCCCGTTCACCACGAGCGCCGGGCAGGCCACGCGCTTGTGCAGGGCCGTGGCGTCGAGCGTGAAGTGCTCGCGCATCCACTTGCGGCCGGCGACGACGTCGGCACGGTTCCAGATCAACCCGGGGACGATGCCGGGGTCCGCCTCGCGGCCGGCCTTCGTGGCGTCCATCAGCTCCTTCTGGATCCGGAGGTTGGCATCCCGGATGGCCGCAGGCTGGCCCTTCATGGCATCCTCGACCTGCTCGTAGATCACGTCGTAGAGGTTGCGCCCGCCGCCGGCCATGCAGACCACGCCCGCGATGCGCAGGTCCGCCTCGCCGGCCAGAAGGGTCGCCGTGATGCCACCCTCGCTGTGGCCGACCAGGAACACCCGGGTCGGGTCCACCTCCGGCCGCGCGCGAAGCCATCGCGCGCACGCGCGCGCATCGCTCACCAACGCCTGGAATCCCACCTCCTTGAAGTCGACGCCCAGGAATCCGGGCGGAGTCCCGCCGGTCGCGCGGTCGTCCACGCGCAGCACCACGAAGCCTGCATCGGCGATCGCATCGAGCACCTGCCACGTGCCGAGGTCGATCTTCGGGGCTCCGGGCGCGAAGCCGTGCCGATCCTGCATGCCCGAGCCGGAGACGAAGAACACCGCGGGGAACGGCCCCTTGCCTTCCTTCGGGACGGAGAGCTCGCCGGCGATCTCGAACGCGTCCTCGGGCGCCCGGCCGGCGCTCGGATCGACCCGAATCTGGGTGAAGTCGCCGGGACGCCGGATGCGGACCTCGCTGCTCGCGAAGCGCGCGTTCTCAGGCACGCGGTAGGACGGGTGCGGCCTCGGGGCCGGCGCCGGCCCGTCGCCGGCCTGCGCCGCAACGCAGACGGCGAGGGCCAACGGCAATCCGAGCAGCATGCGCGGGGCGTACATGTCGGGCTCCGAAGAGTGCGTAGCGGCACTCTACTTCGCAACCGCCCGGGGCGGGGATCCGCCCGCGCAGCGCCCCCAAGATCCGCGCCTCCTACCCCAGGTCGGTCAGCCGTCCCGTCGCGTCGCCGAACGCGGGCTCGGCCACGCCCATCCGCTCGAGGAGCGACGTGAAGAGGTTGCACAGCGGCGTCGTGCGCGGATAGACGAGGTGACGGCCGCCCGCGAGCGTGCCGTTGCCCCCGCCGGCGAGCACGATGGGCAGCTCGTCGTGATTGTGCAGGTTGCCGTCGCCGATGCCGCTGCCGTAGACGACCATCGCGTGGTCGAGGAGCGTGCCGTCGCCCTCCTTCACGGCCCGGAGGCCCGCGAGCATGTGCGCGAAGAGCTCGACGTGGAAGCGGTCGATCTTCCGGATCTTCGCGATGGCCGCGGCGTCCCCGCCGTGGTGGGAGAGGCCGTGGTGGCCCTCCTTCACGCCGATCGAGGGGTAGCTGCGGCCGTTGCCCTCGTTCGCGACGAAGAACGTGGACACCCGGGTGACGTCGCCCTGGAACGCCAGGACGAGCAGGTCGGACATGAGCCTCGCGTGCTCGCCGAGGTCCCGCGGGACCGAGGTGGGGCGCTTGCCGGCCGCGACCGCGCCCCCGCCGCCCCCGACATTCCCCGGGCCCTTCGCCGGCTCGTTCCGCTCGAGAGCGGCCTCGACGGCCCGCGCGATCCGGCGCTCGACGGAGCGCACCCCCTCGAGGTACTCGTCCACCTTCGCGCGGTCGCTCTCGCCGAGCCGGCCGCGGAGGCGGTCGGCGTCGTCGAGCGCGAGGTCGAGGATGCTCTTCCGCCGCTTCCAGCGGGCGACGCGCTCGGCGGCGGAGCCCTCCGCCCCGTCGGCGAACAGGCGGTCGAAGACGAGCCGCGGGTCGATCTCCTTCGCCATGGGCGCCGTGGGCGTGCGCCACGAGAGGTTGCTCGAGTACGCGCACGAGTAGCCGGAGTCGCACTCGCCGGACACGGCGCCCGCGTCGCACCCGAGCTCGAGGCTTTGGAAGAGCGAGTCGCGGCCCACCGCCACGGCGGCGACCTGGTCGACGCTCGTGCCGACGCGGACCCCGGCGCCGCTGGTCTTGAAGGCCTGGGCGCCCGTGAGGAAGGTGCCCGCCGCGCGGGCGTGGTCGCCGGGGCCGTCGCCGTTCGCGTTCGCCTTCGCATGCGCGAGCCCGGAGAGCACGAGCACGCGGTCGCGGAACGGGGCGAGCGGCTCGAGGGTGGGCGTCCACGCGAACGCGTCGCCCTTCGCCTCGGGGCGCCAGGCGGCGCCGTTCACGCCGTTCGGCACGTAGACGAACGCCAGCCGCAGCGGCCACGCGCTCGAAGGCGGGCCGGCGAGGGCGAGGCGCGGGAGGAACGCCTCGAGCCAGGGGAGCGCGATGGCGGCGCCTACGCCGCGCAGCATCGTCCGACGGCTGAGCGGTGCGCTCATCGGGAAGCCTCCTCGCCGCGCCCCTTCCGGAACGGGACGCTCTCGACCACGCCCTCGACGAACCGGGAGAACCGCCAGCCGCCCTCGGACGCGCCCGTGACGATGCGCGCCACGGCGGGCGCGTCGGCTTCGGAGAGGCCGCGCCCCAGCGCGTAGGTCAGGAGCTTCTCCGCGAAGCACCGCACGAAGCCGGGGTCGGCCCGCACGATCGCCCGCAGCTCTGCGGGCGTCGTGAACGAGCGCCCGTCGGGGAGCGTCCCGGACGTGTCGAGCGGGAACGCGCCGTCGTGGGTGCGCCACGCCCCCACCGCGTCGTAGGCCTCGAGGCCGAAGCCGAGCGGGTCGAGGGTGCGATGGCACGCGGCGCAGCCGGGGTCCTTCAGGTGCCGTTCCATGCGCCGGCGCAGCGTGGCGGCCTTGCGGTCGTCGGGCTGGTCGGGCAGGTCGCCCGCGCCGGGCGGGGGCGGCGGCACGGATGCGCCGAGCACCTGCTCGAGCAGCCACTTGCCCCGCCTTACCGGCGACGTGCGCGTCGGGTACGAGGTGACGGTCAGCACGCTCGCGTGGGTGAGGATGCCCGCCCGCTGCCCGCCGTCGAGCGCCACGCGGCGAAACCGCTCGCCCGCCACGCCCTCGATGCCGTAGTGCTTCGCGAGCCGCTCGTTGAGGAACGTGAAGCGCCCGTCCACGAAGTCGAGGACGCTGCGGTCCTCCGTCATCACGGCTTCGAAGAACATCTCCGTCTCGCGCAGCATGTCCTCGCGCAGCCGCTCGGTGAACCCCGGGAAGCGGTCGGTGTCGGGTGACGCCGTCGGGAGCCGCCGGAGCGTGAGCCACTGCTGAGCGAAGCCGTCGACCAGCGCGCCCGCCCGCGGGTCCGCGAGCAAACGTCGCACGTGGGACGCGGCGTCGCGCAGGATCGAGCCGTCGGCGGCCGCCGCCGCGAGCTTCGCGTCGGGGAGGCTGCTCCACAGGAAGTACGACAGCCGCTCCGCCAGCGCGTACGAGTCGAGCGCGAACTCGGCCCCGGGGTCGTCCGGCGCCTTCGGCAGCACCACGTGGAAGAGGAAGTGCGGCGAGACCAGGATCGCCTGGAGCGCGACGCGGACGCCCTCCTCGAGCTCGGCGCCGTCCTCCACGGCCTCGGTCACGAGCCACGTGAGCCGGCGGAGCTCGTCGCGCTCGACGGGGCGGCGCCATGCCCGGGACGCGAGCGGACCGAGGATCTTCGTGGCGCGCTGGGCCAGGTCGGTGCCGCCGGGATCGGGGGCGAAGATCCGCGCGTGGGATTCGGGGTGCGGCGGGGGCGCGTCGAGCGGCCCCTCGATCTCGACCCAGTCGATGAAGAGGTTGCGGTCGCGACGGGCCGCGTCCTTGTGCTTCGGATCGTAGAAGTCGTTGGGGAACGCGGCACCCACCACGCGCCGGCCGCCGCGCAGCCGCACGAGGGCCTCGACGATCTGCGGGGCCTTGTCGGTCCCGCGCACGTCGGCCTCGAAGACGGGCGCCCCGTCGGCCAGGAGGATCACCTTCGCCGGCTCGTCGCCCGCCTGCTGCGCGAACGTGCGCACGCGCAGGCGGTACTCGCCCTCCCGCGGCAGCCGCACGTCGCCGTGGACGTCGCCCGAGGTGAAGAGGCCCTTCCAGATCCTGCCGAAGACGGCGCCCTGCACCGTGCTCGCCATGGTCTCGGCCTCGAGCCGACGCGGCGTCGGGGCTCCCTCCTGCTCGACGACGATCGCCTGCTCCGAGATGCGCTCGGCCGCCGT
>JAYTCP010000719.1:0-4150 GCA_043736435.1 Planctomycetia bacterium
ATGGCGCGCTCGCCGTCCTCGAAGCGGCCGCGCAGGTAGGGCATGGAGCCCGCGAGCACGCTCGCCTCCGGGGTCCACGGTGCGGTCGAGAGCCACGACTTTGCGCACGCTTCGAGGCTCGCGAAGTCGCGCCGCGCCCAGGCCCAGTCGCGCCACGCCCGGAAGAAGTCGTCCGCCTCCGATCGCAGCCACGTCCCCGTCTGCACGGCGCGCTCGGCGACGAACGCCATGGCGCCGGCCGTGTCGGAGCCCGCGGCGAGGTCCCGCGCGTGGGCGAGGACCATCGTCGCGTCGAATGGCCGTTCGCGGGCGAGCGCCGCCCGCTCGGACCATGCCCGAGCGACGTCGCCTGCCGCCTCGACGGCGTAGGAGTGGCGCAGCGCCGCCTCGGGTGCGATGAGGTCGCGGTCGGGACCGGCCATCTCCTCGGCGGGGCGGACGGCCTCGATCAGGGCGAGCCGTTCGCGGGCCCCGAGGCTGCCCGTGAGGGAGCGCAGCCGCGCCGCGCGCCACGGGCCCGCGATGCCTCCCCGGGTCTTGAGCTCGTCCGCGAGCGCGCGTGCGTGCGCCAGGAGCTCCGGCCCCCGCCGCCCCCACGAGAGTGCCACCAGACGGATCCACGCGGTTCCCGGCCGTCCCGGCGCGGCGGCTTCGGCGGCGGCGAGCGAGGCGAACCCCTCGTCGCGGCGATTCCGGCCGAAGAGCTCGAGCGCGCGGACGAGGTGCTCGGCGAATCCGGCCTTGCCGTCGCGGATCGCCTGCTTCGCGACGGAGAGCTTCGGATCCTCGCGATCGAGGAAGAGGACGTCCTGCTCGGCGGCCCGCTCGGCCGCGAAGGCCGACTCGAATGCGGCGGCGTCGAGCGTCTCGACGCGCAGGGTCTGCCGCGCGACGACGTGGTCGTCCCGATCGAGGAGCTCGATCTTCGTGGCCCAGAAGCGGCCGGCGGCCTCGACGAAGTCGGCGGCGCGCCACGTCGAGAGGGTCTTCCCGTCGAGCACGTCCCGTTGCGAGAGCAGGACCGAGCGGCGCACGTCGATGTCGAGATGGAGCTCGCGGGCCGGATCGAGGTCGGCCGCGAGGACGACGTGGAGCACGTCCCCCTCGCGTGTCGCCCGCGGAGCCCGTCGCAGGAGGGCGAACGGACGCACCCAGTCCTCGAGGGAGCCGTCCGCGAGGGGGAGCGGCGCGCGCGAGCGGTCGGCGTCGTCGGCGACGCGCCTGCGCCCGAGGCTCAGCCCGCGGTGGACGATGCCGCGCTCGGTCTCCGAGAGCCACGCGGTCATGGGGGCCTGGGGCCAGCCATCGACCGCGACGTTCCAGCGACGCGGCGAGACGAGCGCCGTCGTGCGCGTGCGGGCGAGGGCCCGGCCCTGCACGGCGTGCAGCCGCGTCCACTCGGCGGTCAGGCGGAGGGCGCCGGGGAGGGCGGCGAGCGACGGCCGCCGATCGAGCGAGCGCAGGGCCGCCAGGAGGGCGGGGTCCCATGCCGGTGCGGGGAAGGGGGGCGGGTCCTTCGCGGGCTCGGAGAGGTAGGGGAATCCGACGGACGCGGCGCCGTTGCGCCCCATGCCGGGGGCTGCGCCCTCCGCGAACGAGCCCGCCATCTCCGCGCGCTCTTGGAGACGGCCCGCGTAGCCCTTGCGATCGGCCAGCTTCTTGCCGGCGCCCCCGGCGCTGCGTCGCAGGCTCCCCCTCCCTACGATCAGACCGCTCTCCAGGGACTTCTCGAGCTCCTCGGGCGCCCCGACGGACTCCTCGCCTTCGGCTCCGAAGTGCGTGACGTCCGCGTCGATCTCCTCGTCCTTCGCGAAGTCCTCACCCGGTTCCATCGGTGCGCGCGCCGCGGCCGCCATGGGGGTAGGCGCGGGCGACGACGGCGGGGGCGGGGAGCCCGCCGGATCCGAGGGCTCGCGGAAGGCGTTCGCGCCTTCGCGCCGTTGCAAGTCGAGGATCTCGTTCTCCTCGCTCTCGGAGTGGTCCAGGGCGCTCTCACCGAGCCGGGGCAGGGCGAACCCCGAGAGGTCGCCGCCCGTGTCGGCGCCCGGTGTCGTCGGGCCCCAGCCACCGTCGACGCTCGCGGCCGAGAGCGACTTGGCGAATTCGATCGTCACGCCGCTTGCGGTGAAGTCCGTGTAGCCGCCATCCCCGTCGAGGTCGAGCCACCGACGCCAGCCACCGTGCTCCTGCGTCCACCCGTACGCCACTGCGGGCGCCTCCCCACGGCCGAGTCCCTCGATCTGCGCGAGCATGCTCCGCCGCAGCCCCACGCGCCAGCGCTTCGCCACGGCCATCTGCTGGCGGGCGATCTCGAGGGCCGCCTTGTCCTTCGCCTCGGCGAAGAAGCGCTCGCCGTCGGAGGCCTTCACCCCGCGCTCGACGCCGTAGCGGGCGCGGTCCTCGTCGTTCTCGAGCACGAGGAACGACGTGTACGGCGTCATGAGCTGGTGCTCGCGGGAGAGGGCGAGGATCTCCTCCTGCGTCCGCGGATCCCGGCCCTGTGCGAGGAGCGCGTCCAAGTGCCGTCGGGCCCACAGGCGGGGCAGGAACGAGTTCCCCGCGTCCGCCGTCGGCGCCGCGAGCGTGGACGTCCACCGTACGGGGGCGCCCGCCACGGTGCCGGTGAGCACGACGGTCGCGGACGTGGCCGCCGGCCCCGGCAGAAAGCGTCCGAGGATCACCTGCTGCTGGCCGAGGGGAACGTTGGGGAGCATCGCGGGGTAGACCGCCGCCGTCGGGATGCCCTCGATCGACAGCTTCGCGTCCCGCAGGCCGGGCTTGGCGATCTCCGCGAGGAGCGCCTTCGCCGTCGCCGCGGGCGCCGAGTCGGCGCGGCGCACGGAGCCGCCGCCGACGGACGCCATGGCGTCGAGGATGCCCTGCTCGTACGCAGCCGACGTGGAGACCGCGTGGACCGTGGCCTTCGAGCCCTTCGCGAGGTTCCTCAGTCGATCGGCGCACGCGACCGGATCGGGGTCGCGGGCGGTCTGGATGCCGTCCCCGACGTAGACGACCTGCGTCCCGGCGCCGGCCTTGCCGAGCACGGCGCCAAACGCCGCGTCGAGGTCGGTCCACCCGAGCGAGGGACGTGCGGCGAGCGCGTCGAGCAGGCGCTTCGCGAGCGCCTCGGTCGCGGGGAGCGGCTCCGGGGCGAGCCACGTCCCTTCCGTGTCCATGACGAGCAGGCGCACGCGGTCCTTCTCGGACAGCTGGGAGAGGAGCGCCGCGATCAGGTCGGACTGCACCGTGCGCGCCTTGGCGTCCATGGAGCCCGACGTGTCGGCCACGAGGATCAGGTCGAGGGGCAGGCCCTCCGGCGCGAGGTCGCGCTGCCAGCCGCCGGCTGCCGGGTCGGGCGGCGTGAGCAGGAGCATGAAGTGCCCGTCGGATCCGCTACGGTTCGCGATGGCGGACATCGGCTCGCCGCGGGCCACGCCGACGGCCACCTCGAAATCGCGCTCGGGCACGTACTCCTGCGCCCCGAACTCGATCACGGCCTCGTGGTCGGTCTTGCGGGTCGTGATGGGATGGGTGGGACTTGACACCTCGCGGATCGCCGCCGTCGAGACCACGTTCACCGCGATCGACAGCTCGCGCAGCGGGTGGAGGCGCAGGAGCTCGCTGCGCAGGGCGTACCGATAGCGCCATGCGTCGCCCTCGAGGGGCAGCACCTGGGTGTAGCGGATGCGGATCCGCTTCTCGGCGTACGGCTGGATGGGGTACACGCGCGCCTTGAACAGGTTCCCGCCCTCCCACTCGAGGAGGCCCGGGTCCTTCTTCCGGCGGAGGATGTCCTCGTAGATCTCCCGCGCGCGCTGCTTCTCGACGATGTCGGCTTCCACCAGCTCGTCGCCGACCCACATGCCGAAGCCGCCGATGCTCGCGTCCGCGGGGAGCGGGAACGAGAAGCTCCCTTCGAGGACCTCCTTCGTCGAGTTGACGAACGACTCCTCGACGGTCGTCCGCGCGATCTGGTCGCGGATCTCCACCGTCACCTTGTGGTAGCCGACGGTCAGCGGCACGTCCTTGCCGTCCACCTTCGCGAGCAGCGAGCCCATCCACTCCTCGCTCGTGGAGGCCCGGTATCCCTCGAGCCAGCGCGGGGCCGCGGGGAGCTCCTTCACGCCCACGTCGTCGGCCCGCAGCCACG
>JAYTCP010000720.1:0-1664 GCA_043736435.1 Planctomycetia bacterium
CCCTGCGACCCGACCTCCTGCTCGTGGACCTCACGCTCTCGAATCGGGACCTGGATGCCCTGCGAAAGCGGTTCCCCGTGACGTTCGCGACCGACTCGCGGACCCTCGACGGCGTGCGGCGCTCGTTCGAGCGCATCGGCGAGGCCCTCGGGCGCGACGTGCGCGCGCGGCGCCTCGTCGACGACCTCGACCTCGCCCGGCGCGAGGCGCGGGTCGCGGGCCGGCCCAAGGTGCTGCTCCTCACCCAGACCGACCCGAGCACGATGGTCCTCGGGCCGGGCGCGCTGCTCGACGACATGGTCCGGGCCGTGGGCGCCGAGAACGTCGCGTGGGACCTCGGTCGCCCCTCGGGCGACATGCCCGTCGAGACGATCCGCAGCCGCGCCCCGGAGTGGATCCTCCTGACCGGCGGCGTGTTCACGGCGGCGCTGCGCGAGCGCTGGGCGTCGATCCCCGCGGTCCGCGACGGGGCCGTGTTCGACCTCGGGGGCGACGAGTTCGTCCAGGCCGGGCCGAAGACGGCGGACGCGCTGCGCCGGCTCGCGCGGATCCTCTCCGGGCGGGAGTCGCGATGAGCGCCCGCCCGCGTCGCACCCGGACGGTCGTGGGGATCGTGCTCGCCGCGGCGTTCGCGGTCGTGGCGGCGCTCGTGGGCCTGTTCGTGGGGCCCGCCCATCTCGCGCCGGGCGAGGTCCTCGCGGCCCTGTTCGGCGGGGACGTGTCCGACACGACGCGCGACCTCGTGTGGATCGACCGCGGCCCGCGCGTGGTGCTCGGCCTCTTCGTCGGCGCCGCGCTCGCGAGCGCGGGCACGCTGTTCCAGGCGATCCTGCGCAACCCGCTCGCCGATCCCTACATCGTGGGCGTGGGCCCCGGCGCGCTGCTCGGCGCCGCGCTCGCGGGGGCGCTCGGCGTCTCGCACGCGAGCCTCCTCGGGGTCACGGGGGCCGGGGCCTGCGCGTTCGTGGGAGCCGCGGGCGCCGCCGCCCTCGTGCTCGTCGTCGCCGGGGGGCGCGGGCCCGGGTCGTCGACGCGCGTGCTGCTCGCGGGCGTCGCCGTCGGGGCGTTCGTGACCGCCGTCGCCACGTGGGCGCTCTACGTCGAGAACCCCTCCTGGCAGGAGGCGGTCCACTGGCTGCTCGGCACCCTCGCGTGGGCCGACGCGGCGCGCATCCGCACGGCGGCCGTCGCCACCACGGTGCTCGTCGTGCTGGTGTCGGTGCGCGCGCGCGACCTCGACGCGCTCGCGCTCGGGGAGGCCTCGGCGCGGTTCGGGGGCGTCGACACCCCGAGGGCCGTGCGGCTGCTCGCGGGCGCGGGCTGCCTGCTCGTCGCCGCCGCGGTGTCGACGGCCGGTCTCGTCGGCTTCGTGGGCCTGCTCGTCCCCCACGGGGCCCGACGGCTCGTCGGCCCCGGTCACCGCGTGCTCGTGCCGGTGGCAGCGCTCCTCGGGGCGGGCCTCCTCGTCCTCGCGGACGCCGTGGCGCGCGCGACGGCGAGGGTCGAGGTGCCCGTGGGGGTCGTCACGGCGCTCCTCGGCGCGCCCGTGTTCGCGTGGCTGCTGCGCCGGTCGCCGCGGGGGTAGGGCCGGTTCACCCAGGCCGCCATGCGGTTCCGCAGCGGAAGGCCGGGGGGGTGCGCCCCGTCCTCGGAGTACGCTTTCC
>JAYTCP010000721.1:0-1624 GCA_043736435.1 Planctomycetia bacterium
CCAGCACCTCGGCGGTCGCGCCGATGATCGTCAGGACCTCCTTGCCGGTCACGGTGTCCCACGCGCGCACGGTCTTGTCGCGCGAGCCGGAGTACACCCTCGCGCCGTCGGCGGAGACGACGAGGGCCGTGACGCCGCCGGCGTGGCCGGACCACGTTCCCACGGACTTCCCCGTGGCGGTGTCCCACGCCTGGATCTGGGACGACTCGTCGCCGGCGTACACGCGCGTCCCGTGGGTGGCCAGGGACCCGACGGCTCCCGCGTGACCCTCGTAGCGGCCGATGGGCAGCCCCGTGCCGCCGTCGATCACGTAGACGACGTTGTCGGCGCCACCCACGTAGGCGCGGCGCTCGTCCGCGCTCATCACCACGGAGAGCGCCTCGCCGCCGACGGGCGGGGCGGCCTCCGTCGCCTTCCCTTCGTGGAGGTCGAACACGCGGACGGACTTGTCGCGGCCGCCCGTGATGGCGACGAGTCCCTTGACGGGGCGACCGGCCGGCGCGGAGGGCACGGCCGGTGCCGGCACCGCGGGCACTGCGGGGGCCGCCGGTGCGGGGGGGATGCCTCCCGGAGGATTGAACGTGAGGACGCCCCGATCCCCGGTCGCGTCGCCCGTGAGGTAGCGGCCGGGCACCGTCGGATCGGCGGTCAGCGAGGAGAGGCGCGCCCCCGGGTCGGGGAGCGCGGTCCACGTCTTCCCCGTGTCGAGCGAGCGCATCAGGGCCCTCGTGGTGGCTCCCTCGAACTGGACCACGATCTCGGGCGCCCCGCCGGCGGGGCCGGCCGAGGAGGCGAACGCGGCGACCGTGGGTTCGGGGGGCGCACCCGGGATCACCATCTCCTCCCAGGGGGTGGCCTTCCCGTCCGCGCCGGGGGCTTCGCGGCGGTAGACGCCTGCGCCGTCGGCCGCATAGACCATCGCGCCGGTGACGGGGTCGATGGCGCAGGCGGCCCCGCGGCTCCACCACTCGTGCCAGGCGCCTCGGTCCCCCTTGAAGCCTTCCGTGAGCGCCGACCACGTGGCGCCGCCGTCCTTCGACTCGTACGGCCCGCCATCCTGGTCGTCCTTCGTCCACGATTCGGCCGTGGTCCGCATGGCGAGAAGGAGGTGCTTCGGGTCCCTGCCGTCCACCGACAGGGCCTCCGCCCAGGAGGAGCGGCTCGCGTTCGCGCGGCCGGAGAGGGTCTTGTCCCAGGTCTTGCCCTCGTCCTTGCTGGTCGCGATCCGCCCGTCGCGCTCCCACAGCGCGAGCCAGGAGCCGTCCGGGAGGCGCTCGAGCGCGACGATCCGGTCCTCGGAGTCGGCCGAGGTGAGCGTCCGCTGCCAGGTGGCGCCGAAGTCGGCGGAGTAGGACACGCCGGCGCCGGCCGCGAGCCAGGTCGACGTGCTCCCGGGCACGCCCACGAGCCGCGTCAGGGGTGCGCCCACGTTGCCGGGGCGCGTCCAGCTGGCGCCCCGGTCCTGGGAGACGAAGATCCAGCCCGTGTCCGTCGACGCCATCATCTGGGTGCCGTCGGTGGGATGCGCCCCCACGTGGGTGATCGCGGGGATCGCCTCGGGGATGCTCGCCGCGACGGGGGAGAACGTCTCTCCCTTGTCCGTGGAGATCCACAGGCCCGTGGT
>JAYTCP010000722.1:0-3616 GCA_043736435.1 Planctomycetia bacterium
CGCGGCTGGCGCTCGAGGAGTCCGACGACGCGGGCGACGGCCTCGCGCGGACGGCCCGCGGCGACCTCGCGTCGCGGCTTCTCCGCCGGCTCGTTCACGACTTCGGCGGCGTCCCCGAGAGCGAGGAGCCCGAGGGCCTCCTGCGGCTCGCCCCCGAGGGCACGCTACCGTCGGAGGCCGAGCTCGCCGACGTGGCCGCCCTCGAGCCCTCCGGGCCGGGGGCGCGTCCCGACGCGTCGCTGCTGCTCGTCGCGCGGGGCCTCGAGCTCGAGGTCTTCGACCTCGGCACCGGCACCTCGCGACCCGTCGCGTCCGCGGACGCGGGCTTCTTCGGCGCGACGCTCGCGGACAGGGATCCCGCCCTCCCGGGCCCCGGCGTGGCCGTCGGCCATCTCGTCGCGGGGGCGGCAGCCGACCGCGCGGGCTTCCGCGTCGGGGACTGGCTCGTGCGGTACGGGGGGCGCGACGTCCCCGACCGGCGGCGCCTCACGCGCTGGATCGCGGAGACGCCGCCGGACGCCTCCGTCGACGTGGAGGTCCGGCGCGACGGCCGGGCCGTGCGCCTGCGACTCGTGGGCGGACGCCGCTCGCGCGCGGACGACGCGCCCATGGCGACCTCGCGCGCGCACGTCCGCAAGGACGGGCGCGCGGTGGTTCCGAGCCGCTTCGGGCTCCGGACGATCGACCTCTCGACGGGCGCGAGCGAGGATCTCTGGCGCTACGAGGGACCGGGCGACGTGCGCGACGCGACCGGCTTCGGCGACGAGATCCACGTCGTGGCCACATCGGCCCCGCTCGGCGCGACGACCCTCGCCTGCGTCGACGCGGACTCCGGGCGCGAACGCTGGCGCGCGACGTTCGACGGGGAGGTGCGCCGTCGTCCCCGCGTCCTCGGGAGCGCGCTCGTGGTGGACGCGGTCGACCCCGACCGCACGCTGCTCCTCGACCGGCGCACGGGATCCGTGCGAGGCTCGTTCCTGCGCGCCCCGACCTCCGCGCCGTCGTGGCGCGGCGAGTCGACGCTCTCTCCCGAGCCGTCGGCGCTCGCGGGCGGATGCCTCCACCTCCTGCGCGCGGGCGCGGGGGGGACGTGGTTCGCGGGCATCGACCCGACGACGGCGCACGTCGCATGGCAACGACAGCCCGACGCGTCGCAGGGGAACCGGCTGGCGCAGCCGCTCGTCGCCGGCGGATCGGTCGTCGTGTGCGCCGTGACCGACGAGGAGGTCCTCGTCTTCGTCCCCGACCTCCGCGGCGGGCTCGCGGTGCCGGAGCCCCTCCGGCTCGACACGACCCGCCTCCAGACGCAACGCTGGGGCGCCATCGAGAGCGACACGCGGCTCGTGGCGGCGGGGGACTTCGTCCACGTCCTCCGCGTCTCCGGGGATCGCCGTGCGAGCGTCGGCTCGATCGAGATCGACCGGTCGTTGCTCGCCGTGCCCGAGCGCGCGGCGGTCTGGCATACGCCGGGGGACGCGGCCATGCTGCCGTCGGCGTCCTCCACCGGCGCGATCCGGGGCGACGGGCCGGGGTTCCTCGCGGCCCGGGCCACGCTCGACGGCGTCTGGGCAACGCTGCTGCGCCGCGACGCCGCGACGCCGCCCCACGACGGCCGCGCCGTGTGGTTCGAGCCCCAGCGCCACGACGAGACCACGCTCGTGCGCATCACCTGCTCGGTCGCCTACCCCCAGCCGCCCGTCCGCGTCGGCCGACGCTGGCTCGTCCGCACGGACGAGGGCTTCCTCGTCCTCCGCTTCCGGTCCGCCCGCGACGGGTAGGGCGCGCGCGCCGCAGGAGCGCTCCGCGGCCGCAGGGGCCCCTAGAGGGCCGCAGGGGCCCTTCCGCGGAAGCCAAAGCCCCTTCCGCGGGAGCCAAAGTTACGACGCGGTCAGGATCGTCACGATCTCCGCGTGCGTCTTCGCCGTCATCACCTTCTTGCGGATATCCTCCTGCTTGAGGCGGCCCGAGAGGCGCGCGAGGAGGCGGAGGTAGCGGTCCTGCGCGTCCTGGGGCCCGGCGATCAGCACGACGAGGTGCACGGGGCGCGCGTCGATCGCGTCGAACTCGATGCCGGCCGTGTGCCGCCCCACGGCGACGACGAAGCGCGAGACGCCCGGGATCTTCGCGTGCGGGATCGCGATGCCGAGGCCGATGCCCGTGGACAGCACGCGCTCGCGCTCGCGCACGGCGGAGAGCAGGGCGGCGCGGTCGGTGACGGCGTCGCTCGTCGCGACGAGGGCCACCATCTCCTCGAGCACTGCGTCCTTGGTCCCTCCCGTGAGGTCCTTCACGCGCATCGGGTCGAGGTGGTCCTTGAGGTCGATCATGGGGGCTCCGGGGGCAGGGATTGTGCCGCCCATCTCCGCCGACGCCAATCGCACTACGACAGCCGGGTGTGGCCGGGCCGGATCTCGGTCCGTACCCGGCGCCCCTCGAGGCGCACGAGGACGACGTCGATGCGCACCGGACGGGCCTTGCCGGGGACCGCCCGGAGCAGGGACGCCGCCGCTGCCCGCAGGCGTTCCCGCTTCCGATGGTCCACCCGATCGCCCGGCGCGGCCGTGGCCGATGCGGTGGCCTTCACCTCGACGACGACCAGCGTCGCGCCGTCGAGCGCGACCACGTCCACCTCCTCCCCGCCGCGCGCCTTGAAGCGTCGCGCGAGGATGCGGTAGCCCGCGCGCCGCAGCGCCCGCACCGCCGCGCGCTCGCCGCGGCGGCCGAGGGCGTCCGCGGAGTCCCGGCGACGGAGTCGGAGCCGGGCCGCGGAGGCCCACGAGAGCAGACGGCGGAAGGGGAGGGCCACGGCGCGGCTCCGGGGCCGCGTGACGAGGCGGGGCCCGAGACCGAGACGCCCGGGCGACGCATCAGGTGACGCTCTGCGAGCCTACTCCTTCGCTCTACTTCTTCGCCTTCTTCGGGGCGGCCTTCTTCTCCGCCGCGCGCTCGGCCTTCTCGGCCTTCGTCTCGAGCTGGAGGGGGGCCGCGGCCTCGATGCCGGCGAGCTCGCCCAGCGTCTCCTTGAGGCGCGTCGCCTTGCCCGTGCGCTCGCGCATGTAGTAGAGCTTGCTGCGGCGGACCTCGCCGCGGCTCACCACCCGGACGCCGGCCACCTTCGGGCTGTTCGTCGGGAAGATGCGCTCCACGCCCTCGCCCATCACGATCCGGCGGACCGTGAAGGTCTCGGCGAGCCCGGTCCCGCGGCGGCGGATCACGCGGCCCGTGAAGAGCTGGATGCGCTCCTTGTCGCCGTCCGGGATCTTGGTCGCCACGTCGACCGTGTCGCCGACCTGGAAGTCGAGGGCATGGGCGCGGAGGTACGGTGTCTCGGCGATCCGGAGGCGGGACGACATGGCAACGCTCCAAGGCCTCTCGCGCAGGATGTCCGGCGGTCACGGAGGGAGGGAGGAGAGTACCGATCCCCCGGCCGCCTGCCACCTTCGGACGGACTGCGCCCGTGCGACGGTTGCGCTCCGTCGACCTTGCCTACTCCGGGTCCGGCACGAAGGGCCGGGGGAATTCCGGGGGCGGCGGGGACGGGCGTCCGTCGCTCTCGGGGGGACGACCCCCCGCGCCCCCGGAATCGCCCTCCCTGCCGCCGGCTCCCCCGGCCGAA
>JAYTCP010000723.1:0-1784 GCA_043736435.1 Planctomycetia bacterium
GACCGCGTGTTCGCGCCGAGCTCGCGCTGGTGGACCATGCACATCGCGGGGCGATGGACGAACTCGATCGGGTCCTCGATCGTGATGAGGTGGCCCGGCTTGAGGTGGTTGATGCGGTCGACCATCGCCGCCAGGGTCGTGCTCTTGCCCGCCCCCGTGGGACCGGTGACCAGGACGAGCCCGTGCGGACGCCCGCAGAGCTCCGTGACGATGCCGGGCAGGCCTAGCGACTCGATCGTGGGGATCCCCACGGGAATGGTGCGGAACACGCCGCCGAGCCCCCGCTCGTGCTGGAACACGTTCACGCGGAAGCGTCCGGCCGCGCCGACGCGCACCGCGATGTCGATCTCGAGCTCCTGCGCGAGGCGCTCCCGCGCGGCCTCGGGCAGCACGGAGAGGAGCATCCGCGCCACGTCGTCGGCGGGCACGCCGTCGGGGGGCACGCCCGGCGCCTCGAGGCGCCGCACGTCGCCGTGCATGCGCACCATGATCGGGGCGCCGGACGAGAGATAGAGGTCCGACGCACCCGCCTGGAGGGTGAACGCGAGCAGCTCCTGGATCGAGGTCATGCCGGCGCTTCCCGCGCGAGGGGCCGGTGGCGGTCGAGCAGCCGCCGGACGCGCTCGAGGAGGTCGGCGACCATGAAGGGCTTGAAGAGCACGTCGTCCGCGCCGCCCGCCCGCGCCTCGGCGAGGGTCTCGCCCGTGGGCAGGCCCGTGAGCAGCATCACCGGCAGGTCGGCCGTATCGGGGTCGGCGCGCAGGCACCGGAGCACCTCGAGACCGTCGATCCCGGGCATGAACAGGTCGAGGAGGATGGCGTCGGGGTGCGACGCGCGGGCCGCCCGCAGGCACTCGGCGCCGGTGCCGACGGTCTGGGCCGCGGCGCCGATGGATGCGAGGGCCGTCCGCGCGAAGGCCGCGAACGACGCGTCGTCGTCCGCGATCAGGACCGTCGACTCGATGTCCACCATGACGCCCGACGGACCTCCGGGACCGGCTTTCCCCTCCGTATCGGCAACCGGGGGATGAACCTGTACCGCCCCCCCGGGGACGGTCGGCTGGGGCCGCAGGTCCCCCCTGCCCCCCGAGCCCCCCGAAATCCCCCACCCTCCTCCCCCCGGAAGGCCGACCTCCCCCCCCCGCCGCGGGCCCCCCCCAGGAGCCGGCGCGGCCGTGGACGGGGGTCCCGAGGGTGGTAGGGTTCCGCCTTCCGGGTGTGCCTGGCGCAACCCTCCCGCGCCGCCCCCCGACGGAGCCCCCCATGGCCTCACGCTGGTCCCGCCTCGCGCTGCCCGCCCTCTTCGCGCTCCTCCCGCTCGCGGTCGCAGCCCCGCGCCTCGCGCGCGCGGAAGGCGAGGAGGAGGCCCCGAAGCCCAAGAAGGTCGAGACGGACGACACGTCGATCTTCAAGGACTGGAAGCTGTGCAAGGCGCGCGGCGCGGCCCACTGCCGCACCCGGTCGGACGTCTGGGCGACGAAGGGCACCACGGGGAAGGACCTCTTCTTCCTCGGGCTCATGTGGAACCGCGGGGAGGTCTACGACAAGGCCGCCGCCGCGCTCGAGCAGTTCCTCGAGTGGACGCCGGCGCCCGGCGACGACAAGGCCGTCACCACGAACGCGACGAACCGCGAGTTCGCGCGCAAGGAGCTCATCGGCGTCTACACGAAGAGCAAGCTGTACGACAAGGCCGTCGGCGCGGCCGAGAAGTACCGCGAGGAGTTCGCGGGTGGCAAGGCCGTCAGCGGCGCGTGGGACGACGAGGGCCGGGCGCACCGGCTCGC
>JAYTCP010000724.1:0-2185 GCA_043736435.1 Planctomycetia bacterium
AACCTCGGCTGGGTCGTCGAGCCGTTCGGCACCGACGCCGTGGCGGTCCAGGCCTGCCCGGCGATCCTGCGCCGCCCCGACCCCGAGGCCATGCTGCGCGAGGTGCTCGCCCTGCTCGACGCGGGGCGACGCGGAGGCCTCGACCGGGCGAGCCTCCTGTCGTCGGTGGTGGACCGGATGGCGTGCCGTGCCGCCGTGATGGCGGGCGACGCGCTCCACGTGGACGAGGTGCTCGCGCTGCTCGAGCAGGCCGAAGCCCTCAACCACGCCCACTCCTGCCCCCACGGCCGCCCGACGCGGCTCGTGCTGTCGCGACGCGAGCTCGAGCGCTGGTTCCACCGGATCCAGTGAGCCTCCCCCCGCCGGCCGCGACACGCGGCCTCCGACGGTCGAGGTCGCGTCTCTACCGACCGGTCAGGGGATTCACGAACATCTCGGGATCGATGTTCGTGTTGATCTCGAGGAAGTTCACGTTCGCGCGCATCGTGGGCTTGTTCTCGGGGTCGATCCCGATCGCGTAGAGCCGGATGCGGCGGGGATAGCGGAACTGCTCGCGCTGGGCGTCGGCGCCCTGGTGGAGCCACTCCTCGAGGCGGTACTCGTCGCCGGCGTAGTTGCTGCCGGGAGGGCCCGCCATGATCAGGCGGTCGGGGGCGATGGCGCGGACGCCGGTGCCGTCCTTGCGCGGGGCCGACCCGAAGAAGAACGTGATGTTCCCCTCGCCGGGCGCGTTGCGCGTGACCTTGAACCACATGCCGCCCGTCGCGCGCGGATCCTGGATCGTGCCCTCGAAGCGGAAGCGCGCGCCGTTGCTCTTCAGCGCGGCCGGCGTCATGAGACGCCCGACCTGTTCGAGCACCGCGCGGTAGTTCCGGAGCATGGGCATCAGCTCCTTCATCGTCGGGCTGTTCGAGAGGTCGGTCACCCGGATGCGGTCCCGGATCATGACCCCGGCCTCCTGGACGAGCATCAGCGTGGTGTCGCGACCCTGGTACTGGGTGTTGGCCCGGAACGCGTCCGGGTTGCGGAACCACAGCTCCATCTTGCGCTCGTCGTGCGTGCTCCCGTCGTCGTAGACGTAGTCGAGGTCGCAGTGGAGGTTGACGAGCCGGTTCGGGGGCGTCTCGCCCTTGGCGATCCAGCGGGCGGCCTCGTCGAGGGCGCGCTCACCGGCGTTGTCGTCGACGGGGGCCATCGGTACCCCGGGAACCGGCACCCCCGGCGGGGGAGCGCCGGGGCGCGGGGAGGCTCCGTCACCGCCACCGGTGGCGGTGCGCAGGCCGAAGGCGAGGGCGGGGGCGAAGAGGGCGATGGCGAGGATCTTGCGAATCATGGCGGGCGAATCTACCTGCCTCCGGGGGGTTCATCGAACTTTGTGGGAGGGACGCCAACGTTGATCTGGATGTCGTCGAGCAGGGCGGTCAGGAAGCGCCGGGGCGGGTCGGTCCGCGCTTGGGCAGGATCGGGGTTCGTCCGCCAGCCCTGGATCTTGTAGGGGTATCGGAAGGGGCGTGGCTTCGCGTTCGGGCTGTCCCACTCCTTGAGGATCCAGTCCTCGTTCCACAGCTTGGCCTGGATGTCCCCGTCGACCCGGACGATCCCGGGCCAGGTCGCCGTCAGCGCCCCGGTCGCGGGGTTCTTGTCGTAGGCCAGCCAGAACGTGATCTTGCGCCCGTCCGGGGAGCGCCGGGCGATCTTGATCCACGAGCCGGCGTAGACCCCCGAGCCCTCGAAGTTGCCCTGGTGCTCGAAGACGATCCCGGGGCCCTTGAGGCCCTCGAGCGTCAGGAACTGGGTCAGGTCGGCCACCCGGACGAGGTCTTCCTTCATCTGCTTCAGGTCGTTCTCGGCGCCCGGGGTCCCGTGGATGCGGTGGGAGCTGCCGTTCGCCGCGATCACCCACGCCCGCTCGCCGCTCAGGATCTTCGTCGTCGTGCGCTGCATCGCCGTGAGCTCGTTGCGCAGCTTGTCCGGGGCTGCGTACCACACCACTTGATCTCCCTCGTGGTGGTTGTCCTCGAGATCCCACTTCGCATGGAGGTGCGCATAGAGGTCGCGCGCGCGGCCGAGGGTGCCCCCGCGGGCGACCCAGGCGATGGCCTCATCGAAGAAGCGCGCCCCCCGGGCCAGGCGCAGCACGTAGTCGTCGTCCACCCCGGCCGCCGGGGCCGGGAGCGGCGCGGGA
>JAYTCP010000725.1:0-3194 GCA_043736435.1 Planctomycetia bacterium
CTACGACCCGACGCGCCCGTTCCGGCACTGGCTCCTCCGGATCACGAGCAACCTGTGCCGCAACCGCCTGGTCGCGCGCCGCCACGAGCCGCGCGCTCGCGGGGGCGACGAGGACGAGGACGGCCTGCCCCAGCTCGACCCGCCGGCCCGCCCGGGCACCCCGCGCGGTGAGGACGAGCGCCAGGAGTCCGCGCGGCTGCGGGCGGCGGTCGAGGCACTCCCCGGCACGTACCGGCTCGCGGTGATCCTCCGTTACTCCCAGGGCCTCTCCCTCGAGGAGGTCGCCGAGATCACGGGGGAGCCCATGGGCACCGTGAAGACCCATCTCCACCGGGCGCGGGCCGCCCTCGCCCGGGGCCTCGCGGATCCCACCACCGAGATCGAGCCAGACGCCCGATTCGAGCCGGGGGCCGATCCCCGCACCGGGTCGTAGCCCTTCCCTGCCCCCCCGAGTTCCTCGCCCCGACCGGGCCCTGCTCGGGCCCGATCCCCCACCTCCGCTCCCCTCGCCCCACCGGGTCTCGACACCGAAACCCGCCCGCCCCCCACCGGTACGAACCCTCGATGGCCCTCGATCCGATCCCCGACGACGTCCTCGCGGCCTGCGCCGCCGGCGAGCTCGCGCCGGCCGAGGCCGAGGCCGTGCGGGCCCGGGCCGCGGCCGATCGCGTGCTCGCCGCGCGTCTCGCGGCGGCCGAGCGCCTCGAGCGCGCCCTGCGCGCCGACGACCTGCTCCCGGTGCCGCTGGCGCTCCTCTCCTCGGTGATCCGGCGCGTTCGCCTCGAGTCCGCGCGTCCCTCGGAGGACGCCCGCCCCCTCGCGCGCGCCCGCACCCCCATGGCCGTGCGGCGCATCGGCCCCGTGGCCGCGACCCTGCTCGTATCGCTGGGGCTTTGGGCCACGGCATCGGGATTCGAGCCAGCCTCTGCGCTCGGCTTCTCGGAGACGCCGGCCGTATCCGCGCTCTCCGAGCGATGGGGCGGCGGGCACCTGCTGCGCCCCCCCACGTTCGACGTGGCCGACGCGTGGGCCGGCCTCGCCCCCTCGCCCGCCTCCGACCCCGGGCCCTCGGTCGTTTGGATCGCGAGCCTCTGGATCGCCGGCGGCATCGCCCTGCTCGCGACCGCGGGCGTGCTCGCCCGTCGGTTCCGTCCCCTGTTCGATGCGGCCACATCCACGCCCACGGCGGCCTAGACGACTCCCATGCATCGTCCCCTCCCCTCCTCCATCCGGGCCCCCGCCGCCCCCGAGAGATCCGTGACCCCTTCCGCCCGCCACCGCCGCCTTCGCATGCCGCGTGCTGGTCTCCCGCGTCTGGGTGGGGCCGTGGCGCTCGGGTGCGCTCTCGCCTGCGTCGGCTTCGCCCCGTCGGCCTTCGCCGATGCGCCCGCCGCCGCCGAGCCGGCCATGTCGGGCTCCAACGTCGCCATGATCGTGCTCGTGGTGCTCGGGGCCGCCCTCGGCGTCGTGGGGACGGGGTGCGCATACGCCGTGCTCGCGGCGGTCTTCCCCTCGCTCGCTCAGGCCACCGACCGGCAGGCGCGCCTCGGCTCCTCGGCGGCGCAGGGCCTGCTCGGTTGCCTCGCCGTGGCCGGCGTCCTCGTCGCCATCGCGGGGGTCGCGCAGCTCGGGTCGCCGACGGCCGACGCGATCGTCGGGATCGCGCTCGGGGGACCGACGCTGCTCCTCGCGATCGCGGGGTCGCTCGGCACGGTTCCCCTGCTCGGGGAGAGGCTCTTGGGCATTCCGGCCCCAGGGGCCGGACGGGGGGCCGAGGCATCGCCGCTGCGGCGCGCGATCGTGGGCAGCGTCGCCCTCGGGCTCGCGTTCGTGCCCGGGTTGGCGTTCCGCTTCTACCCCCTCGCGCTCCTGCTCGTGGTGCCGCTGGTCGGCTGGCCGCTGGGCGTCGCCGTGGCCGCGTGGCTGGCGCGCGGACGCGGGAGCGCGGGCGTCGGAGCGTCGTCGCCGTCGGACGGGGCCGCCTCGCAAGCGTAGCCCACCGCGGGCCCCCGAAGGGGAAGGGTCCCGCGGACGGGCCAGCCGATGGGGCCGGGGCGGAGCGGCCGGCGCCGGTAGAATCTGGCACCGTGTCCGACTCCCCGCCGAACCCCGCCTCGGGCGCCGCCGGTCGGCGATCCGCGCTGCTGACCCTCGTCGCCGGACTCGCCGAGGCGGGCGCGGCGGACGGCGTGGCGGAACGACTCGCGGAGCACCTGAAGACGATCGTCCCCGGATCGGGGGTGCGGGTCTACGTCCTCGGGCCGGGGGATCGTTGCACGTCGTGCCCCCGCGCGAAGGAGTGCCCCACCCGCGACCGGTGCTTCCACCTGGCGGCGGGCGCGGGAGGGTTCGCGCAGCCGCCGAGCCACGCCGACCGAATCCCCCGGGTGGGGACGCCGTGGGCCGACGCGCTGGTCGGGACGGAGCCCGTGTGGCAGGACGCGCCGCCGAGCGAGCTCACCCCGCCGGGGACGGCGGGGCCGCCGATGCGCGCCGTGTTCGTGCCGCTGCGCGCGGGCGGCCAGGCGCTGGGCGTCGCGGGGATCCGCGTGCCCGCCGACACGCCGCGGGAGGTCGAGGAGGCCGCCGCCGACGCCGCGCTCCTGACGGCGTTCGCGCTCGATGCGGCGACGTCGCGAGCCGAGGGGCACCGCCGGTTCGAGCAGCTGCTCCTCGTCAACGACCTCGGCCGGAAGGTGAACGCGATCCTCAACCTCGACCTCCTGCTCCGGCAGGCGGTGGTCGACATCCAGCGCACCTTCGGCTGGCGCCACGTCACGCTGTTCATGGTGGACCGCCGCACGCGGCGCATCCAGCTGAAGGCCCAGTCGTCGCGCTACCAGAACGCCGACAGCCTCGAGACGAGCATCGACATCGACCAGGGCATCGTCGGGCGCGTCGCCCGCAGCGGCCGCACGGTGCGCGTGGACGACGTCTCGCGCGAGTCCGACTACCTGAACTGGTGGGCGGACACGAAGAGCGAGGTGGCGGCCCCCGTGCGGATCGGGGGCGTCGTCGAAGCGGTGCTCAACGTCGAGTCCGACGCGGTGGGCGCGTTCGGCGAGGCCGACGTGATCGTCCTCGAGACCGCGGCAAACCAGCTCGCCATCGCCATCGAGAACGCGAGGCTGTTCGGCCGCGTCAAGGAGTCGGAGGAGGAGTACCGCTCCCTCGTCGAGTCGGCGCCCATCGCC
>JAYTCP010000726.1:0-1695 GCA_043736435.1 Planctomycetia bacterium
CGCGGACGCCGGAAAAGCAGCGGTACGGTGCCAGAGCAAACGCCGCAACTTTTCTGAAAAAGTTGCGGCGTTTGCTCTGGCACCGTACGTGACGAAATCTGCGGCGGCTGCGCAGCCGGCCATCCGTTCCGCCGGCGGTGCTACCCCGCCGCGACCTCGTCGGCGACCTTCACGCGGAGATCGAGGCCCTCGGCGCGCGGGTAGAGCTGGATCGCCTCCTTGATGCAGACGGAGACGCACAGCTTGTCGCAGCCCTTGCAGGCGACGGGGTCGACGCTCGCGACGTTGAAGAACCCGCCGTCCACCTTCACGTAGGAGATGGCGTCGTAGGGGCAGATGTCGATGCAGAAGTCGCAGGCCGTGCAGCGCTCGGGGGTGACCACGGCGATCCGGTCGGCGTCGGCGCGCTTCTTGAAGCGGGTGGCGACGTTCCCCTCGTAGTCGAGGATGGCCTCGACCGGGCAGACGTAGCCGCAGAGCCCGCAGTCCACGCAGATGTTCTCGTGGATCGTGTGGAGCTCGTTGCGCTTCCCCGTGATGGCGTCCACGGGGCACGCCTTGATGCAGGCCGTGCAGCCGATGCAGGTGTCGATGATCGTGTAGGACATGGATCCTTCGCGCTCGTGGTCGGCCGCGGACGTGGCGTAGGATACGGCCCCGGCGCGACGGCACAACCCTTTGCGGTCGGCTCGCCGCGCCCGGGCCCGCGGAAGGCCGCCCGAGCCCGCCGAACCGACCACCTCCCGGAGCCCCGCGATGTCCCCGACCCTGAAGGCCCTCGCCGGGCTCCTCGTCCAGCTCCTCCTCGTCGGGTTCGCGGTCTACCTGGGCGTCTCCGCCGACGTGTTCCCCGGCGCCCCCTGGTTCGCCAGGGGCGGGATCGCCGCCCTGTGCCTCGTGGTGGCCCTCCTGGTGGGCGAAGTGGCCCGCCTGCGCACCCACATGGCGGCGCTGCTCCACGCGCTCCAGGCCTCGGCGGCCTCGAGCTCTCGGGACGACCGCGCGGCCATCGACATCCTGATCGGCGGCCTCTTCAGCCCCAAGGCCGAGGTCGTGGAGAGGGCGCACCGCAACCTGAAGGTGCTCACGAAGCAGGACCTCCCGGCCGACGCCGAGGTCTGGCGGGCATGGTGGGCGGGCGCCCGGACCGGCTGGACGAAGACGGGGCCGGGCGCTCGGGGCGAGTCCCCTGCCGGTTGAGGCGGGTCTCCGCAGCCGAGGAGGCGGGCTGGCGGGCCGGTGGGGTGAGGGGGCGGCTCGGGGGGGGGAGTGGGGGGGCGCCGGGGGCCGGCGCGCGGCCGGGTCGGGGGTGCAACGGGGGGCGCTCCTTCGGTAGGCTGTGGCCCGATGGGTTCCCCCACCGTCCCCACGTCCGCCGACCTGCCCGACGTCCTCGCGCCTCTGCGGGAGGATCTCGCCCGGGTGGGGGAGGCCTACGCGCGCATCCTCGAGACGCGGACCCCCCAGCTCGAGGAGATGGTGGGGCACGCGGCGCGCTTCACGGGCAAGCGGCTGCGGCCGGCCCTCACGTGCGTGGCGTCGCGGATCGTCCGGGGCGGGATCACGCCGGACGTGGTCTCGGCCGCGGCCGTCGTCGAGCTGATCCACACGGCGACCCTCGTCCACGACGACGTGCTCGACGGGGCCGACGTCCGCCGCAAGGTGGCCACCCTGAACGCCCTGTGGGGCATGGAC
>JAYTCP010000727.1:0-2244 GCA_043736435.1 Planctomycetia bacterium
GCAAGGGCAAACCCGAGCCGTCGAGCACGGAATCGCCGGCGGGGGCCTGACGCCGTGCCGACCTATGACTACGTCTGCGACGGATGCGGGCACGAGTTCGAGCACTTCCAGTCGATGTCGGACAAGCACCTCCGCACCTGCCCGAAGTGCGCGAAGAAGAAGCTCGTGCGCAAGGTGGGTGCGGGCGCGGGGCTCATCTTCAAGGGCACGGGCTTCTACATCACCGACTACAAGAAGTCGGGCGCGTCCCCGGACCGCGACTCGGGATCGTCGAAGTCCGGATCGGAAGGGAAGTCGGGATCGGAAGGCAGCTCGGGATCCGAGGGAAAGTCCGGGTCGGAAGGGAAATCGGGATCCGGGGAGAAGGCGGGATCGGAAGGGAAGTCGGACTCGGGGAGCAAGTCCGCGTCCAGGGGCGGCTCGTCCGATCGCAGCTCGTCCGAACGCAGCTCGTCCGATCGCAGCTCGTCCGATCCGAAGGCGTCCGATGGGAAGTCGTCCGACCGGAAGGCGTCCGACGCGAAGTCGTCCGATGCGAAGTCTTCCTCGGGCGGAGGCAAGGCCGGCGGCAAGACCTCCCCGGGCAGCGGCTCGTCGAGGAGAGACAGGTCCTCGTGACGAAGCCCAAGGGCTGGACGTGCTCGTCCTGCGGAGCCGACGTGCCCCTGGCTGGGCCGTGGCGGCCGTTCTGCTCGGAACGATGCAAGATGGTGGACTTGGGCGCGTGGCTCCTGGGACACTACCGCATTCCCGCCGAGGAGGGCGACGACGACGCCCCTCCCGCCCCCGGGCCCGCCGATGACGACGATTCCCCTCGCTGACCTGTGGCACCGGACGGGTCGCGCCGCGCGCGACGACCGCAAGCGCCTCCTGTCGCTGTACGGGGTGCTGCTCACGCCCGTCGCCCTCGTCGTCGCGTCGATCGTCTATCGCCTGCTCTGCGGCGAGAGCCTCGCGCTCGGCGACCTGAGGCGTCCCGTCGCCTACGTGGTCGCCCCCCTGCGGGACGCGTGGATGGCGGACCAGGACCTCTCGCTCCTGCTCTTCGTCGTGGTCGCGATGCTCGCGTGGGGAGGAGTCTGGGGGCTCCTCGGCGGCGCCGTCTCGCGGATGGCCGCCGTCCACATCGCATCGGGTCGACGCGAGCCGGCCTCCGAGGCGTTCGCGTTCGCGCGCCGCCACGCCGCGGGCTTCTCCGGTGCGCGCGCCGTGCTGGCGTTCGGCGTGGTCGGCCCGCTGGCGCTCGGAGTCCTCGCCGCGTCCGCCGCGCGCCTGCCCGGCTGGTTCGGGTCGATCCTCACGGTCCCCGGGCTCGTCGTGGCGGTCCTGCTCGCGCTCGTCGCCGTGGTCGCGGGCAGCCTCGCGCTCGTGGCGGGGTTCCTGTCGACGCCGACGATCGCGGTGGAGGACAGCGACGCGTTCGACGCCGTCTCCCGCGTGTTCGGGTACGCCGGCGCGGGCCTGCCGCGCCTGATGCGGATCCGACTCGTCTTCCTGGCCGGCGTCGTGCTCGGCGTCCTCTGGCGCGGGCTGCGCACGGCGGTCGCCTTCCTCGTCGGCGCCCTCGTCATCCACGCGGGCGCCGGCCGGGCCCGCTTCGAGCGTTGGACCGACGCGCTCGGCACCCTCGGCGCGGGCGGCGACATGCCGCCGCTCGCCGACCTCCTCCCCGGGCTCGTCCTCGCGGCCCTCGCGGGCGGGCTCGTCGCGCTGTGGCTCGCCGACGCCGTCACGCGCGTCCTCTGCGCGCGCGTCGGGGCCTTCCTCGCGCTGCGCCAGGAGATCGACCGCATCCCCGCCGACCGCCTCCGCACGGCCCCGACCGCCCGCGGCCGGGTGGATGCCGAGGAGGCCGGCTTCGTCGAGGTCGGGCGCATCGGCTCCGACGCGGCGGCGCGCGCGCGCTGACCGTGGCCAGCGTGGCCGCCCCCGCGCCGACGGTCCCCGTCCTCGAGGTGTTCTCCACGTTCCAGGGCGAGGGGCCCCGCGTCGGCGAGCGCCAGATCTTCGTGCGCCTCGCGCGCTGCGACCTGCGCTGCGCCTTCTGCGACACGCCCGACTCCTACCCGACCCCCGAGCGCGCGCGCGTCCAAGTCGATCCCCTCCATGAGGGGGACGAGCATCCGCTGAATCCGATGTCACTCGACGCGCTCCTCGCGGCCGTCGCGCGGCTCGACGTGCCCCGCGGCCTGCACCGGTCGGTGAGCATCACGGGCGGCGAGCCGCTGCTCCATCCGAAGGCGG
>JAYTCP010000728.1:0-5151 GCA_043736435.1 Planctomycetia bacterium
GAAGTGAGCCCCGCCCCGCCCGAGCTGCGCCAGTGTGTCGGACCCACGTGCGCAGCGCGGCCCCCCCGGCCCCCGGCCGTTCCGCCCCCCTCCGTTGAGCCGTCCGTAGAATCCGGCTCTCCCCCGTCCGCCGCCTGGAGGCATCGATGTCGCTCCGCTCCCCCTGGATCGCCGCCCGCAAGGGCAACCCCGCCCCGACGCAGATGCGCTTCGCCCGGGAGGGCGTGATCACGGAGGAGATGCGCTACGTCGCGGCGCGGGAGCAGCTCGACCCCGAACTCGTGCGGACCGAGATCGCCCGCGGCCGGATGATCATCCCGGCGAACGTGAACCACCCCGAGCTCCTGCCGATGGCCATCGGCATCGCCGCCACCTGCAAGATCAACGCGAACATCGGGAACAGCGCGGTGGTGGGCGACGTGGACGGCGAGCTCGTGAAGCTGGGCGTCTGCCTGAAGCACGGCGCCGACACCGTGATGGACCTCTCCACCGGCGGGAACATCGTCGGCATCCGCGAGGCGCTCCTGCGGCGGTCCCCGGTACCGATCGGGACGGTGCCGATCTACCAGGCCCTCGAGGAGGTGGACCGCCCCGAGGACCTGACGTGGGAGGGGATCAAGAAGGTGATCGTCGAGCAGGCCGAGCAGGGCGTCGACTACATGACGCTCCACTGCGGCATCCTCCTCGAGCACATGCCGCTGGTCGCCGGCCGCGTGACCGGGATCGTCTCCCGCGGCGGATCCCTCACCGCGCAGTGGATGCTCCACCACCACCAGCAGAACCCGCTCTACGCGCACTACGACGAGCTGCTCGACGTGCTGCGCCGCTACGACGTCACGATCTCGCTCGGCGACAGCCTGCGCCCCGGCTGCCTCCACGACGCGAGCGACAAGGCCCAGTTCGCCGAGCTCGACGTGCTCGGCGACCTGACGCGCCGCGCCTGGGAGAAGGACGTCCAGGTCATGGTCGAGGGCCCCGGCCACGTGCCGATGGACCAGATCGCGATGAACGTCGAGCGGCAGATGAAGGTCTGCTCCGAGGCGCCGTTCTACGTCCTCGGGCCCCTCGTGACCGACATCGCCCCGGGCTACGACCACATCACGAGCGCCATCGGCGCCGCGCTCGCCGGCTGGAGCGGGGCCGCCATGCTCTGCTACGTCACGCCGAAGGAGCACTTGGGCCTGCCCGACGCCGAGGACGTCAAGCAGGGGATCATCGCCTACAAGATCGCCGCCCACGCCGCCGACGTCGCGCGCAAGCGCCCGGGCGCGCGCGACCGCGACGACGCCCTGTCGCGGGCCCGGTACGCGTTCGACTGGAACCGCCAGTTCGAGCTGTCCCTCGACCCCGAGACCGCGCGCCGCATGCACGACGAGTCGCTCCCCCAGGACGTCTTCAAGACCGCCCAGTTCTGCTCGATGTGCGGCCCGAAGTTCTGCTCGATGCACATCAGCCGCGAGATCGAGGACTGGAACGCGGCCGCGGGAGTGAAGGCGCCGTCCGCGGCCGCCCCGGCCTCCGCCGTCGCCAGCCCGAAGCCGTAGGCCGCCGTCCGAACGCCCGTGGACGACGCCCCCCAGAGGATCCAGCCGCTCGCGCTGGTCGTCGACGACGACCCCGAGGGGCGTGCCCTCCTGGTCCGCGTGGCCGAGCGAGGGGGCTTCGCGGTCGTCACCGGCGTCGACGGCGAGGAGGCCGTCGAGCTCGCGAGGGCCCGCCGCCCCGACCTCATCCTGCTCGACGTCGAGATGCCGCGCCGCAACGGCCTCGAGGCCCTCGAGGAGATCCGCGAGACCGCGCCGGACGTGCCCGTCGTCGTCGTCACGAGCGGCGAGACGAGCGAGGTGGCCGAGGAGGCCCTGGGGCTCGGGGCCGTCAACTTCGTCCACAAGCCCCTCGACGAGCGCGAGCTCCGGTTCGTCGTCGAGCGCATCCGCAACGTGCTCGCCGAGGAGGAGGACCACCGCCTCACGATGCCGTGCCTCGTCGCGCGCCGCACGGTGCTCGAGATCGGCAACGACACGCACCTCCTGGCGCCGGTCGTCTCCTACCTCGGCCGCGAGCTGCGCCTCCACTACCCCGCGTGCGGCGCGTCCACCACCGAGGCGAAGCTCGCCCTCTACGAGGCGCTCGCGAACGCGATCGAGCACGGCAACCTCGAGATCGACTACGACGCCAAGACCCGCGCCATGGAGGAGCCCGGCGGCATCGCCGCGCTCGTCGCCCGCCGCCGCGAGGATCCCCGCTTCTCCGGCCGCCACGTCCGGGTCGAGGCCGAGTACGGCTCCACCCGCGTCGTCTGGACGATCCGCGACGAGGGCCGCGGCTTCTCCCACCGGACCGAGGCCGCGGCCCGCAAGCTCGGCGACACGTCGGCGCTCCACGGCCGCGGCATCCTGCTCATGAAGCACTACATGGACGAGGTGGTCTGGAACGAGCGCGGAAACGAGGTGCGCCTGATCCGGGAGATGCGCCCGCACGGCGGGGGCGCACCCGCCTGATCGAGGCTCGAGGGCCCCCGGGGGGAAGGGGGGTACGAAGGGGTGGGGCGCGGGGAGGGGGGTGGGGCGCCAGGAGGGAGAGGGGGCGCGCGGGGCCATCCGGAGCGCAAGCCCGTCCCGCGGTCGCGCTCCGTGGTTGCATGCCCCCCCCATGCCCCGCCCCCGCCGCCCCCTGCCCCTGCTCCCCCCCTTCCTCCCGTCCCCCGCTGGTCTCCTCCGCGCGCTCGCGTGCGTGGCGTTGGCCGCACTCGTCTGCGTCGCGCCCTCGCCCGCGCGCGCGGGCGATGCGCCGGACGACGGCTGGGTGCGCCTCGTGGTGCTCCACACGAACGACGTCCACGGGAACCTGCTGCCGCTCTCCCCCGCGCAGGCGCAGGTGGACGCCACGGGCGACGTCGGCGGGTTCGCGGCGCTCGCGGCGTTCGTGAAGGCGGAGCGCGCGGCGGCGAAGGCCGCGGGCGCGGAGGTGCTGCTGCTCGACGGCGGCGACGTGTGGCGCGGGACGCCCGAGGGCGACCTGACGCGGGGCGACCTCGTGGTGGAGGCGTTCGGCAGGCTCGGCTACGACGCGGTGGCGTTCGGCAACCACGAGCTCGACATGGGGGTCGCCAACGCGGCGCGGCTCGCGAAGGCGGCGTCGTTCCCGTGGATCTCGGCGAACGTGATCGAGACCGCGACGGGGCTCCCGCCGGCGTGGCTCAAGACGCACGTGGTCGTCGAGCGGGGTGGGCTGCGGATCGGCATCGTGGGGATGACGCCGCCCGAGACGGCGCGGATCGTGATGGGCGCCGACAAGATGGGCCTCGAGTTCCTCTCGGAGACGGCGGCGGCGAAGGCGCAGGCGAAGGCGCTCGAGAGCACGACGGACGTGCTCGTGTTCCTGACGCACCTCGGGCCCGAGAAGGACGTGGCGATCCTCGACGCGGTGCCGCGGGCACGGCTCGTGGTGGGAGGCCACAGTCACACGCGGCTCGCGAAGGCGATCCACGCGGGCCCGGACAAGGGCGCGTGGATCGTGCAGGCGGGGACGGCGTGCGTGGTGGCGGGCCGCGTGCGGCTGAAGGTGAGCCGCTCGACGAAGGAGGTCGTGCTCGAGGACTACGCCTTGACGCCGCTCGCGGTCGAGCGCGTGGGGCGCGACGCGGAGATGGCGGCGTTCCTCGAGGAGCGGCTGTCGAAGGACCCGGTGCTGCAGGCCCTCGGAGCGCCTCTGGCGACGATGACCGCCGACGCCCCGCGCCAGGGGAGGACCCCGTGGTCGTCGTCGGCGGCGGGCAACCTCGTCGCCGACGCGACGCGGGCCGCCGTGGAGGCGGACGTGGCGCTGGCGAACCGCGGCGGAGTCCGGACGGCGATCCCGAAGGGCCCCGTGACCGGGCGGGACGTGTTCCGGCTCATGCCCTTCGACAACACGATCGTCGTCGTCCCGATGACGGGCGCGGAGCTCCAGGCGGCGCTCGAGTTCTCGCTGAGGGGCGCGCGCATCTCGCCTCTCGAGGTGTCGGGCCTGACGGTTCGCTTCCACGTCGAGGGCGGGGGCACGCGCGCGACGGCCGTGAGGATCGAGGTCGGGGGCGCTCCGCTCGACCCCGCGAAGACGTACCGCGTCGCGGTGAACTCGTTCCTCGCGCAGGGCGGCGATGGCTACGGGCAGTTCGGGTCGAAGCGCGGGAAGGACTCGGGCATCCTGGTGCGCGACGCGATCCGCGCGTGGATGAAGGGGAACGACCCGGTGACGCCGGACGCGACGGCGCGGGTCAGCCCCGAGTGAAGGGGAAGGGTGCGGCCGTGCCCTCGGCCGAGCTCGACACGACGCCGGGCGCGTTCCGGTAGCGTTCGATCGCGAGCACCTTGAAGATCAGGCGCCGGACGATGCGCCGGCCGGGCGCGAAGCCCTGGAGCCAGGCGTCGAGCTTGCCGAGCTCGTCGCCGTCGGACTCGGCGCCGAGGAACTCGACCTGGATGCGGACCCCGTCGCGCGACCGCGGGTCGGAGACCGGATCGAGGACGAGGAGCGAGGCGAGCGAGTTCTGCCGCAGATTGCGGAACGTCGCGCCGCCGGCGGCGTCCTCCTCCCCCCCGGCCAGGGTCCCGTCCGTGCCGAAGCGGGCCGCGGAGAGCACCGAGGTCTCGGGGCGTCCCTTGGTGCTCACGGTCGACAGAAGCGCCACCGCCGTACGGCGGTCGAGGTAGCTGCGAGCGAGTTCGGCGAGTTCGTCCATCGGGAGTCCGGGGGGTGCGTCGGGGGCCCGGCCAACATACCCGGCACGCGCTTCGCTAGCCCCCCAATGCCGGCCGGTCCGGGGCAATCCGGGCCGGCCCGGTCCCCCCTCCGCGACCGCGAGTTGCGTCCCGCCCGGACCCCGGTATGCTCCGCCCGTCCGTTGCTCCGGGGCGTAGCGCAGTTTGGTAGCGCGCTTGGTTCGGGACCAAGAGGTCGCTGGTTCGAATCCAGTCGCCCCGACCACACTGAACGCCGGCGTTAACACCGCCGGCGTTCGTCATTGCATGGGGCACCGTCGGCCGCGGTTTCGGGGCGCTGGATTCGAACAGCGACCGAGTTGGGGAGGTAGGCGACCGGCACGCGAAGCGTGACGAGGCGCCGTAGGAGGGGGCTAACAGCCCCCTCCTGAAGACACGTCGCCAAGGG
>JAYTCP010000729.1:0-1600 GCA_043736435.1 Planctomycetia bacterium
CCCCGTCGACGTGCCGATCATCGCGGGGAACACGGGAGGTACCATCGCCTCGCTGAACGGGAAGACGTTCCTCCAGTTCCGCGTGACCTTCTTCGTCAAGCAGGGCACGGGGCCCTTCGATCCGGGTGCCTACATGGATCGTTGGGACATGTACTTCCAGTACAACCAGTAGCCAGACGGTCGCCAGACGGTCGCCTGACGGTAGCCAGACGGTCGCCCTCCTTTCGGGAGGGCGACCGTTCTCGTCTCGTGCCGGTGGGCCCGGCGGTGGGCCCGGCGGTGGGCGTTTGACCCCGCGTTGGGCAAAACGCGCCGGGCCCAGTCATCGAGGGTTTCCCGCCGCGGGGGGGCCGGCGCTCCGGCGGGGGTCGCGCGCGTCGCCCCGGGCTCCTGTCCGTCCGCCGCCGCCACGTATACTCGCCCCTCGATGACCCTGCGCGACGACCGCCTCTCGCAGCGACCTCCGCCGCCGACCGACGTCCTCGAGGCCGAGCTCCGCGTCCGCGAGGTCCTCCGCGGCCTGGGCTCCGGCGTCGTGGCGCTGTCCGGCGGCACGGACAGCGCCCTCCTCGTCGCGCTCGCCGGGTCCGAGTGGGGGCCCGGACGCTGCGTGGCGGTGACGAGCCGATCGGACAGTCTCGCGCCCGAGGAGCTCGCGGACGCCCGCGCTCAGGCCCTGTCGGCCGGGGTCGAGCACGTGGTCCTCGAAGGGCACGAGGTGGACCTCGAAGCGTTCCGCCGCAACGCCCCCGACCGCTGCTTCCACTGCAAGGACACGCTCTACGCCGCAGCCCGTTCGGTCGCGGCCGAGCGCGGCCTCGTGTGGGTGCTCGACGGGACGAACGCCGACGACCTGGGAGACCATCGACCGGGGCTCGCCGCGGCCGGGCGCCACGGCGTCCGATCCCCGCTGCTCGAGGCGGGGCTAGGCAAGCCGTGGGTCCGCGCGGTCTCCAAGGCCCTCGGGCTCCCGAGCTGGGACAAGCCGGCGGAGGCGTGTCTGTCGAGCCGGTTCCCTTACGGGAGCGAGATCACCCGCGAGGGCCTCGCGCGGGTCCGCGACGCGGAGCGCGTGCTGAAGGATCTCGGGTTCCGCGTGGTGCGCGTGCGGATCCACGAGCCGATCGCCCGCGTCGAGGTGCCGCTCGAGGACGTGCCGGCGCTGCTCGCCCCGGGAATCCGGGATCGGGTGGTCTCCGGGTTGAAGGGGCTCGGCTTCGCCTACGTCGCCCTCGACCTCGAGGGCTTCCGCTCGGGCAGCCTGAACGAGCCCCTACGTCCGGTCGCGCGCGACGGGCTCGAAGGGATCGGTAGCTAGTACTACGTCCCGGAAGTCCTGCAGCATCCCGAGGCGGCCAGCGCGGCCCGGCATCGCTTCCTGCTGCCGTGAATGGGGAGAGCCGCGCGCAGCCCACCGGCACGCTTGATGGGGTGCGGAGGGCACATGAAGACGACCATGGCTGCCGGTGCTCGGCCGCAGGCCGAGCATGCCGCGCCGAGCTGGCGCAGGCGCGGCGAGGCAGACCGTACTCCTGTACCGTACGCGAGGAGGAGGAAGCTGCCCGAGCGCCCCCAGCCAGCGCGCCGTACGCCCGCAGCG
>JAYTCP010000730.1:0-5117 GCA_043736435.1 Planctomycetia bacterium
CCGGCGAACACGAGGACACCGCCTTCGCAAGCACCCTTGCATCCTACGGCTGCGACGTGAGGGAACCCGTCCTTTCGACGTGGATCCGCATCTGGCCGATGGCCCTCCGCAGACTCCGCGAGAGGGACACGCGGACGTCCGTCCTCGAGCTGGCGGTCGCGATCGCGCGCTACGAGGCCGAGCACGGCGCGTGGCCCGCGACCGAGGCCGACCTCGTGCCGAGGTACCTCGCTGCCATCCCCGCGTCCCACATGGATCCCGGTGGACTGCGGTTCGCAGGCAACAAGGCCTGGTCAAGGGGCCCCGACGGGGACGACGACGGGGGACGGCACCTGCCCGACCCCGAGCAGATGCACGGAGACGGCGACATCGTCGTCGAGGTCAGGGGGCACAAGTAGCTGCGCACTCGCGGGCGGGGCAGTCTCCCTACGGAACCCCGATGTCGTGGCGATCGACGGCGCCTCGCACGGCCGCGCCTCAGCGGCCTCATCGAGGGCGAGCCCACCCTGCTCGTCAGGGAGGGGCGGACGCGCCGCGAAGCCAGCCGATCGTCCCCAGGCGGTCCCATGGGGTGACGTCCACTCCGACTCGGCGCTGCACGGCGTCGCCGCCATACGCAAGTACGCCCCGACCGACTTCGGCCGCCGATCCGATCGCCTCGGGCAGCCTCTCGAGTCCGGCCAGCATGTCGGGGGCGATGGTCGCGCCCGACTTGCTCTCGATGCCCCTCAAGGATCTCCCCCGCTCGACGAGCAGGTCGACCTCGAGCCCCCGCGTCTCGCGCAGGTGATGGATGCGGGGCTCGACACCCCGGTTCGTGTGCGCCTTGTAGATCTCGGACGCGACCCAGGTCTCGAAGATCGCGCCTCGGGACGGATGGAGGTCGAGCTGCCGCTCGGTCGTGATGCCGAGGAGCTGGCAGACGAGCCCCGTGTCGAACCAGTGCAGCTTCGGCGACTTCACGAGCCGCTTGCGCTCGTTGCGATGCCAGGCGGGCACGCGGAAGACCAGGAAGCTCGCCTCGAGGACGGACAGCCAAGAGCGTGCGGTGAGATGCGACACACCCGCATCGGCCCCGAGGGCGGAGAGGTTGAGCTCCTGGGCGGTCCGGCCGGCGCAGAGGCGGACGAACGTGGTGAACGCCGTGAGGTCCCCCACGTTGACGATGGAGCGGACGTCCCGCTCGACGTAGGTTGCGACGTAGTCACCGAGCCAGCGCCCCGCGGGCAGCCCCTGGTCATGGATCCGTGGATACGCCCCAACGAGGAGGGTCTCCATCAGGCGCCGTGGCGGCTTCGGGAACCGCCCGAGCTCGTCGAAGGACGGGGGCAGGAGGTGAAGGATCGCCGTCCTCCCGGCGAGCGTCTGGGCGATCGACCGCGAGAGGCCCAGGTGCTGCGAGCCCGTCAGGATCCAACGACCCGCGCGCGCGTCCTCGTCGACTTCCGCCTGGAGATACGAGAGGAGCTTGGGCGCGTGGTGGGCCTCGTCGAGGATGGCTCCGCCCGGATGGTCCGCGAGGAATCCACGGGGGTCAGTCTCCGCGCGCTCCCGGTCGTCGATGCGCTCGAACGTGACGTAGGGCTTCTTCGGGAACACGGCGCGACACAGCGTCGTCTTGCCCGACTGGCGTGGCCCGGTGACCGTGACGACGGGATAGCGCTTGGCGGCGCGGAGGAGGATCGGGGCGAGGTCACGGCGGACGGACATGCACCGATTGTAAGTTGAACTTACAAATGGTGCATGTCGCCCCACCCACCACCCGACACGCAGCCCCGGGTGCGTCGTAACCCATGGGATCTAGGCCACTTACGCTCCGACTTGACGGCCCCGCCCCCTCCGCCCCCCTACTCGACCTTCGCGCCCGCGGCCCGGGAGGCGTGGAGTTCCGCCCGCTCGAGGTCGGCGTTCCTGCCGATGTCGATCCACGTGCATCCGTCCGCGCGGAACGCGAGGATGCGAGCGCCCGCGCCCGCGAGGCGAAGGTACGTGTCGAGGATGGAGAAGGTGCCGGTCTCGGTGATGCGGTCGAGCAGCGCCGGCACGACGGCGTGGACGCCGGAGAAGCCGAGCTCGGTCACGGGGCCGTCGGCGGGGCGCACGGCGAGGCGGACGCCCTTCGCGTCGTCGGCGCGGCCGAGGAGGCCCTTCGCGTCGAACAGGAGGCGCCGCGTCGTCGGGCGGTCCATCACGCCGAGCGTGGCAAGGGCGCCCGAGGCCTGGTGAGCAGCGAGGAGGGGCGCGAGCGGCAGGTCGGTGTAGACGTCCGCGTTGTGGAGCAGGATCGGGCCGTCGCGGCGCAGGAGGCCGCGGGCGGCGAGGAGGCCGCCGCCCGTCTCGAACGGGGCGGGCGCCTCGCGGGAGAAGGCGACCTCGACGCCGAAGCTGCCGCGCGCGCGCACGAAGGCCTCGATTTGGTCGGCGAACGGGCACACGTTGATCACGAGGCGGTCGCAGCCGGCGGCGACGAGCCGGCGCGCGGTGCGCTCGAGCATGGCGATCCCGCCCACGGCGACGAGCGCCTTCGGCAAACGGTCGGTGATCGGCCTCAGCCGGGCGCCGAGCCCCGCGGCGAAGATCATCCCGTCCACGTCAGGGCCTTGCGGGCGAGGGAGCGGGATTGCCCGGGAAGGCCCGGGTCGTGAGGATGGGCCAGCGGCCGCGTTCGCGGTGCTCGAGGGCCACCCGGACCGAGGGAAACTTCGCCATGATCGCGCGGGCGAGCCGTTCGGCGAAGTAGACGGACCGGTGCTGGCCGCCGGTGCAGCCGAACTGGACGTCGACGGAGGTGAAGCCCCGCCCCTCGTAGACCGCCACCTGGCGCTCGACGAGGACGAGGACGCCGTCGAAGAAGCCGGCCGCCGCGGAGTCGGCCTCGAGGAACTTCACCACGTCGGGGTCGAGCCCCGTGCGATCGGCGAACTCGGGGTGCTTCGCGGGGTTCTCGATGGCGCGGCAGTCGAAGACGAAGCCGCCCCCGTGACCGCTCGGGTCGTCGGGGAGGCCGAGGCGGTACGAGAACGAGCCCACCCGCACCGTGAGCCCCGTCACCGGCGGGGGCGGGGCGATGGAGCGGAACGCCGGCGTCGCGCAGATCCGCTCGAGGATCGTGCGGAGCTCGGGGAGGTCCACCGAGACGAAGCCCGTGGCGAGGAGGCGCTCGAGGTTGCCGACGGCGTGGGGCACGCTCTTTAGGAAGTGGGCCTTGCGCTCGTAGAAGCCGCGGTAGCCGTAGGCCCCCATCGCCTGGAGGATGCGGATGAGCACGTAGCCGCGGTAGTGGGCACGGAAGCGCTCCCGGTCGACGGGGAGGTGCGTCGCGAGCGCGTCGAGGTAGTGCTCGAGGAGCGCCTCGCGCACGGGCTCGGGGATGGCCGCCTTCGCGTCGTAGAGGAGCGAGGCGACGTCGTACTGGAGCGCCCCACGGCGGCCGCCCTGGTAGTCGATGAACCACGGCGCGCCCTCGCGCAGCATCACGTTGCGGCTCTGGAAGTCGCGGTAGAGGAAGTGCGAGGTGTCCGCCTCGAGGAGGAAGTCGACGAGCCGCTCGGCGTCCCGCTCGAGCCGGTTCTCGTTGAACGGCACCTTCGCGAGCTTCACGAAGTGGTACTTGAAGTAGTCGAGGTCCCACCGCATGGAGGGCCGGTCGAAGGCCGCGCGGGGGTAGGCGAACGCGTAGTCGACGACGCGGCCCCCCTCCACCTGGAAGCGCGGCAGCTCCTCGAGCACGCGTCGGTAGACCGGCAGCATGGACGCGGGGAAGTCGCCGCCCTCGGCCGCCCGCGCCTGCGTGAGGGCGAGGAAGAGCGTGACGTCGCCGAGGTCCTCGAGGAGGTAGATGCCCGTGTCCTCGTCCACCGCGTACACCAGCGGCACCGGCAGACCGATGGACCGGAAGGCCTTCGAGTAGGAAAGGAACGCCCGGTCCTCCTCGGGGTCGGTGCCCGTCACCGCGATGGCCGTGATGCCCCCGGCGCCGCGGAGCCTCACCATGCGTCGCTGGGACCCGTCCGCTGCGATCGGCTCGGTCGCGACGATGGCGGTGGCGGAGTAGCGGGCGAAGAGGCGCCGGTGGACGTCGTTCATGGGCTCGCGGTCGCGGAGCCGCATGCATACCGCGGGATGTCCCCGCCGCGACGCCTTTCCCGTCGGGACGAGGCCGTGGCGCCCCCCCCAGCCATCGGAGGCCTGGGAGCGCGCCTCCCGGGACCCGGCCCATGGGAAGCCGATGGCGGGCGCCAGGCCCGACGCGCTGCAAGCACGACGGGGGCCGGTTTCCCGGCCCCCGTCGGGGACCTCGGATCCGGGGAGCCCCCGGAGGCGCGTCCGTTCGCCCTACTTCGTGGCCGGCGCCGCCGGGGGCGTGCCGTACTTCACGGAGCAGCCGTACGGCTTCGTCGACGTCACGGGCGGGGTCTTCCCCTCGAGAACGGCGTCGAGCACCTGGGCGACGTAGCAGGTCGCCTTCGCCGGATCGCCCTTGGCCGTCGGATCGTCGTCGATGGCGCCCGAGTAGACGATCTCGCCCTTGCCGTTGATCACGCGCATGTCGGGCGTCGTCTTCGCGCCGTACGCATGGCCGGTCGTGCCGTCCGCGTCGAGCAGGACCGCCGTCGGGGCGGCCTTGGCCTCGACGACCGCCTTCTTCCAGTCCTCGGGGGTCAAGTAGCCCTGCTTGCCCTCGGCCGACGAGCAGATCGACAGCCACACGACACCCTTGGCCGCATACTTCGCCTGGAGCGCCTGCATCGTGCCGGGCTTGTAGTGCTTCACGACGAAGGGGCAGGAGTAGTTCGTCCACTCGATGACGACCCACTTGTCCTTGAACTCGGCGAGGGTCCGCTCCTTGCCGTCGAGGTCCTTCAGCTTGAACTCGGGAGCCTTGACGAGCGCGGGCTCCTTCTTCTCCTCGGACGGCGGCGGCGCCGCGGGCTTGGGATCCTCGGCGAACGCCGAGACGAAGGGGAGCGAGGCGGCTGCGAGGGCCGCGGCCGCGAGGAGGACCGTACGGCGGCCAAGACGAAGGTTCATCGGGGAGTCTCCGGAGGGATTTCGAGCGGCGACCGCCGCCCCCGGACCCTGCCCCCCCCTCTACCCTTCCCGGGTTCCTTGGGCGG
>JAYTCP010000731.1:0-4358 GCA_043736435.1 Planctomycetia bacterium
AGCGGGATGCCGTCCACGCGGTCGTCGGCGAGCAGCAACAGCCCGATCGAGATCGGCCCGCGTCGCACGCCCACCTCGACGCCCTTGCGGCGCGCCTCGTCGGAGAGCCCGACCAGCCGAGCGCGGAACATCGGGCTGCGGTCGAGCTTCACCTCGATCACATCCCCGTTCGGTCGAAGTCCCTCGGCGTAGAAGCAGCGGCCATCCGATGTAGGTCCGAAGTAAGCCGAATAGGTTGCGGAGGCCTCGAGGTTCGCGAGGATCGTCGGGCGGTCGGACGTGAGCTCCTCGGGGAAGTCCGTCGGAGTCCCCGTCCCCACTCCCGGACCCCCGAATCGCATGGCGACGCCGTTCTCGATCGGCGTCGGGCTTGCGAAAGCGATCGTGACGGACGTGTCGAGAGCAAGGCGGGCGCCCGGGAGCGGGAAGGAAATGGCCCCTCCCACGCCGACCCTGGGCATGCCTCGCGGGCCGAGGAACACCGCGCCCTCGCCTATGTCGTCGAACTCGAATCTCCCCTTCGCATCGGAGTGGACGACGATCCACGGCCCGCCGGTGGTTCGCCGCCAGCCGACCTCGACCTCCGCCATAGGGTCTCCCTTCGCGTCCAGCACGACTCCGCCGAGGCGGCGTCGTCCGACGAGCCGGAAGCCCCTGTCGTCAAGCGACCACGGGTCGCGCTCGATCTTGCCCAGATGCGCGTGCGTGTCGGGCGGCTCGACGCGAAGCGCGTACCTGCGTCCCCGCCGCAACCCGGAGAACCGGACGATCCCGCCCTCCGATGCGATCCAGGCCGTGTAGCGGTTCAGATGGCCGAACTGGCGCGTTCCGTCAGCCGTCCACCACCACAACATGACCTGGGCCCCGTCGAGAGGGCGCTCCTCGGCATCCACCACCCGGACGGTGACCGACGTCCCGGGCTTGAGGACGAACTCGACGGGAGCCTTCGCTCCCGACGTCAATTGAATGGGTTCGGGGGCCGCGTACGCCTCCGGGGCCGCGCACCGCAGTTCGTAGGCGCGCTCGCCGAGGCCGTGGAGCGCGAACGCCCCGTCCGGCCCCGTCGTCGCCTCCGAGTGGCCGAACTCCCCGAGCCACATCTCGGGACCCGTGCCCATCGACCGAAGCGGGGTCGCGTGCACGACCACGCCCGCGACCCCATCGCCGCTCGAGTCCCGCACGAAGCCGCTCGCGAGCCGTTCGCGGGAGAGACGCAGCTCGATCGGCGTGCTCTGGACCGGAAACGGCCCGAACATCCCCGCAGCCAGCGGGAGCGCGCGCCCGTCCGCGTCCTTCGCATTCCGCACCTCGACCGTCACCTCGGCGACCTCGGACGGTACCTCCTGGCGACCGTCGCCGGACCGGATGGCGACGGCCAGTCCCCGTTCACGACGCCCATCCAGGAGTGGGAACACCTGCGCCTCGGCCGAGGGGACCGGCCTGCCGTCCGGGTCGAGCACGCGGAACCGCGCTTCGTGCGGCTCGGAGCGCCGAAGCCGTAAGACGAGGTCCTTGGTTCCCGTTGGCGCGGAGCCTTCGGCTTCGAAGAGGTCGCTCCCGACACGGACCGACGCCTTGACGACGTAGGCTTCGCCCTCCAATCCGCGCGTGCGGAACGCGATCCCCTCGATCGCGTTCAGCCACGTCTCGTCGCTCTCGTACCCGTGCCCCGGGGTCGATCTCCTGCGAAACCTCACCTCGATCGGGTGGCCTCCGAGCGGGGTCGGCGACTCGATGCGCCCGGCGATCACTCCCCCGGCCTTCAGCCGTATCGTCGTCACGCCGTCGGGGTCGAGGCGCTGCACTTTGGCGGGCCCATCCACGGCGGCGTAGTCGTCGGTATCGACACTGACGCCCACCTCGCCCGTGGCGAGAGGACCGACGCGCGCCTTGCCGTCCGCGTCCGTCAGCCAACGTAGAGCCCGCTCGTCCCCGTTCCAGGCGCCGTCTGCCGATCGGCGGTACGAGGCCACGGAGGCGCCGGCAATAGGCTTGCCGCTCGGATCCTCGACGACGCGGACGTCGAGCCAACGCACCGCGGGCAGCACGACGTCGAGCGGCAGGACACCCCCGCTCTGCACGACGACGCCGCGGACCGAGTGTCCGGGGTGCCCCGGGACGGCGACCGTGACGTCGTGATCGACCCCGGGGATCACGGTCGCGAACTCAATGGTGCCGTCCTCGGAGCCGCGCGAGATGCCCAGGTCGCCCGCCGCGTCCCAGAGATCGAAGTAGGACCTGCGCGGACGGAGCCATGCGGTGCCGCGAGCCGGACGTCCCTCGGCATCGAGGACGCGCAAGCGCACCACGCCGGCCTTCTCCAACACGAAGTCCTTCGTGACGGGGCCCTTCGGGTCGAGCGCGACGCGCAGCGCGTCGTTGCCCTCCTTCGACCAAGGATGGATCCCCCGTGTCGCGAAGCCGGCGCCGAGCGCATAGACCATCGGGTCGCCGCGAGGGAGCCCGTCGATCCGGTAGCGCCCGTGGTCGTCCGTCGTCGCGGCAAGGGTGACGGTGTCCCAGTCGGCGGCCTGGTGCGACGCGAAGACCCGCACGCCCGCGATCGGCTTCCCGCCCACGTCCTTCGTGATGCCCTCGACGCTGAATCCTCGCTCGAGCCGGACGACGAGCCCGTCGAGGACGTCCGCTCGCTCGATGCGAGCGCGGGCGTAGCCCTCCGACCCGACGATCAGCGCGTCTGCGTTGCGCGGCACGACCAACTCGAACGCGCCGTCCTTGACGGGCGTCGTCCAGTCGCGCGACCACGAGCGGACCTGGACGAAGCCGTTCGCGATCGGCACGCCTGTCGCCGCATCGACGACGCGCCCATGCACTCGGGTCGCGTCAGCGGCCACGACGACGTCGATGTCGCCGATCGGGAGCGAGAGATTCGTCAGGATGGGTCCGGAGTAGACGGGAAGCGCAAGCGCATCGAGCGAGACGAGCCCGCGCTTGACGCCCTCGAACCGGAACCGGCCTTCCGCGTCTGTCTCGACGAACGTGTCGCAGTTGGTCCCCGCGAGCCGGAGGTGCGCCCAACCCTGCCACCAGCCCAGTCCCACGACCCCACGGAACGGCGAGCCGTCGGGCCAGCGCGCCCGTCCGCGCACGTGCTCGGGGCCACCCGGCACCTGGATCGGGACCTCGACCTCGATCGCGTCGGGAATGTGGGCCCACGAGAAACCCGCGACCATTCCCGGCACGAGCGCGCGGACCTCGTAGCGGCCCTCCTCGATGCCGAGGATGCGAAACGCCCCCGCTGCGTCGGTCTGTGCCTTCGCGACGGGCGCGCCCTTCGCGACGGGCGCGTCGCGTTCCCTGCGGCGCACCTCGATCGTGCCCGCCGTCGGCACGCCGCAAACGAGAAGGCGGCCGACGAGCGCACTCTGGGCCGCGACGGGCTTCGCCTGCGCGTCCTCGCTTCGCGCGCCGTACGTGAGCAGCAGGAGGCTGGCCACCGCTCCGACCAGGGTCGCGGACGGTGCCCCTCGCTTGCTCGCGGGTCGAGCGCACCCTGGGAGGTCCTGTACGAGCGGAGTCGGCCCCGGATCCTCCCGCAGCACGGGCTTGACGATCGCGTGCGGGGCGAACCAGGCGCGCACGCGGTCGATCGTGCGACGACCCCCTCCGCGCTGTTCCGCGGCGTTGCCGGGTGACGACACGACGACTCGGTGTGTTCGCACGTGATTCTCCACGGGAGCGTCCCGCACCGTGACGCTGCCGGGGATGCTACGGAACGTGTGCCCCCTGTGCCGACGTCAGGTGCGAGAGGTAGGCCCTCGCGCATAGTGTCCGAGGCGGGGGGAACTCGTCCATGACGAAATCCCCCAAGGCTCTGCGGTCCACCCCCCCGGGTGAGCGAGAGACTGAGCCAGGGGCGGCGATGGCGAGTGGACCGAACGCTTAGGCGCGGGCCGCGCGATCGCCTCTGGGCCGGGACGCTGGTCTCACGCGAGAGGTCCCGGGTCGGAGGGCTCGACGACCCACTCTTGCCCGGGATGCTCCCGGACGGCCCGCCACCCAGGCGGGAGATCCGCGAGCTGACCAATCGTCGGATCGAGCTCGTACACCTCCTCGAGGCTGACGATCATCGCATCGGCCTCGGTCTTCTCCCCGTCGCTGATGAACTGGAAGCCCTCGTCGTCCCTGACCCGGTAGACGTACGCGATGGGTCGGAGCCGCGCCATCACGGAACGCTCGGTGACCACCGCCCTGCGACGGGGAAGGGCGAAGGGCCAGTCGACGGAGGGACGGGCGTGAGTTCCGTCGGCGCTCACTGGCTGCCAATCCTCGGAGCACAAACCACCCAAGTACCGGGAGACTCGGTCGAGAGAGGTAGCCATGCGCACCGAGGCTTC
>JAYTCP010000732.1:0-5821 GCA_043736435.1 Planctomycetia bacterium
CATCTCGTCCGCCTCGGCGGGCAGCTCGCGACCGATCGCCCGCAGGCATCCGGCGATCTCGGCCAGGCCGAAGCTCTCCAGGCGCTCGTAGTTCCACAGGTAGAACGCGAAGGCCAGGATGTGGAGGTCGGGGGCGTCCGCCTCGGCACCCAGGCGGCGGAGGAAGCGTCCGAACTCGGGCGATGCGGGCGCGTACCGGTCGGCCGCCCCGACAGGCGCTCCGGATGGGGACACCCCCGCCGACGGAGTGGAAGGCACGGTCGCCGCATCGACCGCCGCGCCCGGCACGCGATCCGGGAGAGCCGAGGTCGCGTTGCCCCGCGATGTCTTCGTTTCCCCGGCGACCCCCCCTCCGCGGACACCCCGGGCGGCGGCCGCTGCCACCAACATCTCCACGTGCGCCTCGTAGAAGGATTGCTCGCCCTGAAAGTCGAGACGGAGCGTGCCTAGACGCACGTGAACGCGCACTTCGGACATGGAGCGACTCCGCAGCGATTCGAACGACGTGGGTGCGGTTCGCAGGATCGACCTCGCATCGAGATCCGGACGCGGATCGATCGCGCACGGGTGGGAGTGTAGCGCGTCGCCCGGGCGAGCGCGAGCGGGTGCCGGCCGGTGCCTCCGCGGATCCCGCGTCGCAGGAGTAGTCGTAAGTCCTTCCATGGTCGTGGATTAGGCGTCCGAGGGCGCCACATGCCAGGACTCCCGGCGAGGTCTCGACCCCCGGTGTCGACCAGGAACCTTGCGTTGCCGGGGTCGTGTACCCAAGATGGTGCGGGTATTGCTTGGAGATCCGGAGGGTGCGCCCGTGACTGCGGTTTGGCCTGACTGCTCCGCCGCGACCACTCCCGGAGTGACGGTCCGAGACCGGCTCGACTACATCGTGTGGATCGCCGAAGCCATGGAACCCGTCGGCTTCCACGCCACCGACGAGGTCGAACGGTGGCGCCCCCGGGTCGATCGCGCCTATCAGGCACTCATCGATTCCATGGTGCCGGGGCACGGGGATCCCCTGCCTCCCGACGTTCCGCCGTCGATCCGACCGGGGACCTGGCCGGACGTCCCCGCCGCGACGATCCCCGGGATGACGGTCCGCCACCAGCTCACCGTGATCCGCACCGTCGCCGCGTCGTCTCGCACGAGCCGATCCTTCCCCCACCAGCCTTCCGACGTGGCGGCGTGGACGGGCCGGGTGCTCACGGCCTACGAAGCGCTCGACCACGGGCCCGCCCTCTCGATGCCGCCCGAGGCGCGCACGCAGCCGCCCCCCCCTGCTCCCTCGAAGCAGAAGGGGTCGCCTCCGAAGCAGAAGGGGACTCCCCCCAAGCCGAAGGGCCCCCCCGCGCGGACGGCCGCGCGCGCCAAGGCGCCGAAGCCGACGAAGGCGGTCAAGGCATCCGTTTCGGCGCGGAAGAAGGCCCCGGCGGCGAAGCCGAAGGCTCCGGCGCGCAAGGCGGCGGCGAAGGGCTCGAAGAAGAAGCGCCGGTAGCCCGGGCAAGGGCCGCCGCGGGCGGGCCCGCGGCGCGACCGGCGGCGTGCTCGATCACGGCGGGTCGGGTACCCTCCGTCCTCCCTCGGGAGCATCCCGGGGGCCGCGGGCGCCGCCGGGCGCGCGCGCTCTCGGGCCGAAGTGGCGGAATGGCAGACGCACGGGTTTCAAAAACCCGAGCCCTCTCACGGGGGCGTGGGGGTTCGAGTCCCCCCTTCGGCACGATCCCCGGGGTCGCGGACTCCCACCCGAGCCCACCCACCATGGCCAAGCCCCGCAGATGTAGCCCTCCGCAGATCGTCGCCATGGGCGGGGGTGGGTTCTCCATGGAACCGGCGAACCCGCTGCTCGACGACTACGTGCTGCGGCTCACGGGCGCCGCGCGGCCGCGGGTCGCCTTCCTCGGCACGGCCAGCGGCGACTCGGCGGTCTACGCCGACCGCTTCCGCTGGGTGTTCCAGGCGCCGCGGGCGCGGGCGACGGTGATCTCGACGTTCCAGCGGAGCGGGGACCTGCGCCACGCCGTGCTAGCGCAGGACGTGATCTACGTCGGCGGCGGCAACACGGTGAACCTGCTCGCGATCTGGCGGGCCCACGGCCTCGACCGGATCCTCCGCGACGCGTGGCGGCGCGGCATCGTGCTGGCGGGCGTCTCGGCGGGTGCGCTCTGCTGGTTCGAAGGAGGCACGACGGACTCGTACGGGCCGATCGCCCCGCTGCGCGACGGGCTCGCGTTCCTCATCGGCTCGTTCAGCCCCCACTACGACGGCGAAGGCGACCGACGGCCGGTGCACCGGAAGGCGATCGAGCGCGGCCTGCCCGACGGGTACGCCGCCGACGACGGGGCCGCCGCGCACTTCGTGCGACGTCGCCTCGAGGCGTGCGTCGCGTCGCGTCCGCACGCGAAGGTGTGGCGCCTCGAGCGCCACGGGAAGAAGGTCGTGGAAGCGGCGATGGAGACGCGCTACCTGGGCGGCTGACGGGGGTCCCCGCGAGCCCCGGCCTCCGGCTGCGCGCGGCGGCGCGGTCGACCCGGCGCCGAGTCAGCGCCGCTCCTCGAGGACCGCCTCGGCGGCGCGCCGCCCCGAGAGGAGGGCGCCCTCGATCGAGGGGAAGAGTCGGTGGTCGCCCGCGACGAACCGGTGCGGCGCGACCCGCGGCGAGGGCGCCGGCGCGAGGGCGGTCGGGGGCTCGAAGACGGGCAGCGCCGCCGGGATGCGGTACGTGCGCAGGTGCCGCCAGCTGCGTACCTGCGCGCCGTACCAGGCGCACAGCTCCTCGCGGACCACGTCCACGTCGGGGACGTGCGGCGCGAGCACGCTGACGCAGACGAGGGACCGGCCGGGCGGCGCGTACGTCGGCGCCACCGTGCTCGTCACGGCGAGGTGGTTGACGATGCCCGTGCCCTCCCCGTTGAGGACGAGGACGGGCTGGCCCACGGGGTCGGTCTCGGCGTCGAAGTAGACGCAGGACACCCCGCGACTCGCTCGGGCCGGCGTATCGAGGAGCGTCCGGGCCTCCGCGGCCTCCGTCGCGACCACCACGGTCGAGGCGGCCACGGGCTCTCCGCTCGACAGCGTCACGCGGCCCTCGCTGATCCCGGCCACGGGCGAGGCGAGGCGCAGCGCGCCCGCGGGCAGTCGCCTGGCGAGCTGGCGGGCCATCTCCCCCATGCCCAGCGCCGGGACCGCCGCGTCCCCCTCCGAGAACATGCGGAACGTGTACTCGAAGAAGCGGCTCGAGGTGGCGAGGTCGCGCTCGAGGAACACCCCGCCGAAGAACGGCCGGAAGAACCGCTCGATCATCGAGGCGGAGAACCCAAACGCCTCGAGAGCCTCGGCCGTCGTGGTCTCCGTTCGCCGCCAGGCGTCTTCGGGCGCGCCCGCGCGGGTCCGGGCGCGCAACGAGCGCACGAGCCATTTGTCGCCGAACGAGCCCACCGGCGAGAAGAGCCCCGCGAGCGCGGAGAGCGGCTTGCGCCAGGGGTCCACCACGCGGTGGAACCTCCCGCCGAGGCGCACCAGCGCCCCGGGATGGAACGCGCGCAGGCCGAGGGCGGGCAAGTCGAGCGTCCGACGCGCCTCGGGGTAGGAGGTGAGGAGCACCTGGAACCCGCGATCGAGGCGGAACCCGTCCACGACGTCCGTGCGCGCGCGTCCACCGACGCCGTCGGAGGCCTCGAGCACGAGGACGGAGCGCCCCCTTAGGACGAGTTCGACGGCGCAGGAGAGCCCCGCGAGGCCCGCCCCCACCACGACCACCGGCACGTCACCCGACATCAGGGCCTCCGCCGTCCGCCGCGCGCGCGGCCGCGGAGCGGGTCGCCCGGGCCGACGCCCCGCGTCACTTCACGGTGTTGGCGACGACGGCGCCGACTTTGTCTTCGAGGCCCATGGGCGAGCCTTCCCAGACCACGTTGCCGCTGCGGTCGATCAGGTAGCCCATGGGGAACACGCGGACACCGTACTGCTTCGTCGCGTCGGCGCCCTTGTCGAAGTAGAGGGGGAAGGAGTGTCCGAGGGCGAACTCCTTCGCCTTCTCGAGCGTGTCCATCATGCCGTTGCACACGAGGACCACGGTGAAGCCGTCCGGGCCGTGGACCTTCTGCCACTGCTCGAGGTACGGCTTCATGTGCCCGCACGACGGGCAACCCGAGAAGGCGAAGTGCAAGTAGACCACCTGACCGCGCAGCGCGGCGAGGGACGGCGGCGAGTGGATGTCGACGCCCACGGGCGGCGTCAGCCACACGCCGCCGGCGGGCAGCTCCTGCGGCGGCGAGCCGAGGAGCGTCTTGAAGTACGGGTCCTTGTCGCTGAGCCCGCCGGCTGGGTTGGCGCTCGTGTCGATCGTGCCCGGGGGCACCGCGTGCGCGTGGGCGCCGGGACCCGCGGAACCAGGCAGGGGCGCCGGCGGGGGCGGGGGCGTCGAGCCCTCGTAGGTCGGGACGGGCGGAGGCTCGGGCAGAGGGCCGGCGGGCGGAGCCGCGTCCTCGTCGACCCAGCCCGTGGGGCTGCCCGGTCTCGTCGCATCGCCGTCTGACCGCCGGGCCGCGGCGATCTCGGGACGGACCCCGCGATACACCGGAGCGCTGCCCGAGCTGCCGAACGGATCCGTCATGTCGATGTCCGAGATCCCCTCGCACCCGGGGAGGGCGAGCAGGAGCAGCATCCACAGCCGTCGGCAGGAGCGCTTCATGGGACGGATTCTCAGGGGGGGGACCCCCACCCGCCAGAAAAGCGGCGACGGGGGGAGTCACGGGGGCGCGCCCCCCGCTGCCTGCATTCTACGGAGTCCGCGGGGCATGGAGACGATCGTCGAGCCAGGCCTCGAACTCCGCCGAATCGCTCGCGAAGGTCATCCCGCGCAGCCGCCGACGGGGTCCCCGGGCGCCGCGCCCCCCCACGACGAGGGAGACGGTCCGGGGCAGGCGGTCGCGGAGCGCGACGAGCTGGCGGTCGGTACGGACGCCGCCCGTCGCCAGGGAGACGCTCACGCCGACGCCGCAGGCGCCGGCCTCCTCCGCCGCCGCGGCGATCTCCTCGAGCGGCGTGTCCGCACCGAGCACGTCGGCGCGGGCCCCTCGGGTGCGCGCGAGGAGCGCCGCGACCGCGCAGCCCAGGCCGTGGCGCTCGCCGGGAAGGGTCGTGAACAGCAGCAGCGGCGCCCCGGCGCGGGGGCGGCGCACCCGACCGCGGAGCTCGTAGAGGACCTCGACGAGGGCCTCGGTGGCGAAGTGCTCGTGCCGGATCGACAGCTCCCCGGACGCCCACCGGCGTCCCATGAGCGCCCCGAAGGGCTCGGCGACGCATTGGACGAAGGCGCGGGGGCCCAGGCGACGGGCCCGCTTCGAGAGCGCGGCGCGGAGCCCGGCGCCGCGAAACGCCGTCACCAGCGCGAGGAGGTCGGCGAGGTCTTGGCCCTCGCGCGCGCCCGGCGAGGGCCCGAGCGCGTCGAGGAGCCGCTCGAGGGCGGAGGGCGCGAGCGCGAGCACCTCGCTCGGGCGCCGGCCGCGCGCCACGGCCTCGGCAGCGAGTCGCAGCCCCGTCACCTCCCCCGGCTCGTAGCGACGGTGGCCGGACGGCAGGCGCCTCGGGTGCGGGCGGCCGTAGCGCCGCTCCCACGCGCGCAGCGTCTCGACTCCGATGCCGGTGGCCTCCGACAGCTCTCCGATCGAGAGCGTCGAGGCGCCGGGGTCCTTCGCGACCGATCGGGGGCGGGAAGCCATGGACGAGCCGGCGAGAGGGGTGGGGGCGCGGGGGGCCGCCGCTTCGGGCGGACGCGATGGAGTGCGCCCCCCGCACCGCGGAGGGGCCGTCGCCGCGACGCGGCGAC
>JAYTCP010000733.1:0-4501 GCA_043736435.1 Planctomycetia bacterium
ACATGACGACGACAACGCGTACTCCTGTACGCGAGGAGGAGGAAGCTGCCCGAGCGCCCCCAGCCGGCGCGCCGTACGTCCGAGGCGGATCAAGACTTCCAAGACGCGCCCCTAGCGCGTCCGCCGCCGACGCGCGGGTCGCTCCGTCCCGGCGGGGACCGCGGTGGCTCCTGGAGGGGAGGGGGCGTACACTCCGCCGTCCCGTTCCCGGCCCGTGGCGCGCGATGGACCTCTCCCTCGTCATCCCCTGCTTCAACGAGGCCGCGCGCATCGACGCGTGCCTCGGCGCCGTCGTGGACTGGATGGACCGTCAGCCCCTCCTGTCCGCCGAGGTCGTCGTCGTGGACGACGGGAGCCGGGACGACACCGCCGACCGGGTCCGAGCCTTCGCCGGGCGGCGCCCGGAGGTCCGCCTCGTGTGCCTGCCCGAGAACGCGGGCAAGGGCGCCGCCGTCCGCGCCGGGGTCCTGTCCACCGAGGGCGACGTGATCGTGTTCCTCGACGCCGACCTCGCCGTGGACGTGGCCCACGTGGACGACGTGCTGCCCGCCCTGCGCAACGGGGTGGACGTCGCCGTCGGGTGCCGGCACGTACCGGGCGCGACGGTGGAGCGGCCGCAGGGCCTCCTGCGTCGCACCCTCGGCCGCGGCTACCTCGGCCTCTCGCGCTGGCTGCTCGACATCCCCGTCGCCGACGTGACCTGCGGCTTCAAGGGCTTCCGGCGCCGGGTCGCGCTGCGCCTCTTCGAGGGCGCGAGGTGCGAGCGCTGGGGCTTCGACGCCGAGATCCTCCACCTCGCCGCCCGCGAGAACTACGAGATGCTCGAGGTGCCGGTGCGCTGGCGCGACGGCAGCGACTCCCGGGTCCGACTTCCCTTCGACCTCCTCCTCAGCCTGAAGGAGCTCCTGGCGGTCCGCCGTCGGAGTCGCCGGGGCGAGTACGGCCCCGCGCTCCCCAAGGGGACCCGTGGGCCGAGGTGACGCGGCGCCCGCGCGGCCCCGCGTCGTGCTCGGCGTGGTGGACGGGCTCCACGACGCCGGGGCGGCGATCGTGCGCGACGGGACGCTCGTCGCCGCGGCGAACGAGGAGCGCTTCACGCGGAGGAAGCTGCAGGGCGGCATGCCGACGCGCAGCATCGCCGCCGTGCTCGCGACGGCGGGAGTGTCGGCGTCCGAAGTCGACCTCGTGGCCGTGGGGGGGCTCGCGACGCCCACCGTCGGCACGCGGCTGTTCCGTCCCGCGCAGGCCGTCTTCGCGCCCTCGCTCGGGATCTGCTTCGACCGCCCCTGGCATCCCGTGGACCGGCTCGGCGACCTGCTCCGCTACCGGCTCGGCCTCTCGCGCGCGCGCAGCGACCGAGGCCCCGGTCGGCTCGAGGGCGCGCTCGCGCGCCCCGTGGTGCGCCGTGGCCTGCCGCGCGGTCTCCGCTCGATCCCCCTCGTGCTGGTGGACCACCACCTCGCCCACGCCGAGAGCGCGTGGCGGACGGCGGGCCCGGGCCGCTGGCTCGTCGTCACCTGCGACGCCCACGGCGACGGACGCAGCCTCACGGTGTCGGTGGGGGAGGGCGACGCCCTGCGCCCCGTGCGCTCCTACGGCGTACGGGAGAGCCTCGGCGCGCTCTACAGCCTCGTCACGAAGCGACTCGGCTTCCGTCCGGGCGAGGACGAGGGGAAGGTCCTCGGCCTCGCCGGCTCGGGACGGGCCGACGCCATCCCCCTCGCGTTCCCGTTCCGGTGGGAGGGCGAGACGCTGCGGTACGAGGGGGAATGGGGGCTCAAGGCCCGCGTGAGCCTCGCCGCGCTCGACGGGCGCTCCCGCGAGGACGTCGCCGCGTGGGTGCAGCTCGGCACCGAGCGGATCCTCGTCGAGGGCATCGAGCGTTGGCGCGTCGAGGCGGGGGCCGATCGCGTGGCGCTCGCCGGCGGCGTGTTCGCGAACGTGCGACTCAACGGGCTCCTGGGCGCGCTCGCGGGCGTGCGCGAGGTCCACGTCTTCCCCCACATGGGCGATGGCGGGCTGGCGGCCGGAGCCGCCCTCCACGCCGCGGGGGCCCCGCCCCGCGCCCTCGCCTCGGCCTATCTCGGGCCACCGCTCGAGGACGCCGCCTGCGAGCGCGCGGCCCGCGCCTCGGGATGCACGGTGAGTCGCCCCGCCGATCCGGACGGAGCGCTCGTTCACCGACTCGCGGCAGGGCGACCCGCGGTGCGGTGCGTCGGGCCCATGGAGTTCGGTCCGCGGGCCCTGGGGCACCGTTCGATCCTCGCGCCGGCGGACCGGGCCGAGACGTCGGCGGAGCTGAATCGCGCCCTGCATCGGGACGACTTCATGCCGTTCGCGCCGATCCTGCGCGCGGAGGAGGCGTCCGACGCCTTCCCGGGCCTCGGGCCCCTCGCGCGTGCCGCGCGCTTCATGACGGTCGCGCTGCCGGCGGCGAAGGGCTTCCGGGACGCGTGCCCCGCGGCGGTCCACGTGGACGGGACCGCGCGCCCGCAGGTCGTGTGGCGGGAGGAGGAGCCCGCGCTCCACCGCCTGCTCGGCGCCTACCATGGCCGCACCGGCCGTCCCGCCCTCGTGAACACCTCCTTCAACATGCACCGCGAGCCCATCGTCGCGAGCGCGCGCGACGCGGTGCGTTCGTTCCTGGCGAGCGGGCTCGGGACGATGCGGCTCGGGCCGTTCGTGCTCGAACGCGAGGACGTCGCGCGTGGTGGAGGGCGCACGTGACCGCGGCCCCGCCGCTCGTGCTGCCGAGATCGGGGCCCGGGCAGTCGGGACTCCGCTGGCTGCCGGCGCTCCTCCTGGCCCTCGCGTGCCTGCCGTACCTGATCGGGCTCGGCGAGCCGCCGCTCTGGGACGCGAACGAGCCCCTCTACGCCGAGCCGCCGCGGGAGGCCCTCGAGACGGGCGAGTGGCTGGCGCCGCCGTGGAACGGCAAGCCGTGGTTCGTCCACCCGCCGCTGTCGTCCTGGCTCACGATGCCGTCGTACGCGCTCTTCGGGGCGACGCCCTTCGGGGAGCGCCTGCCGATGGCGCTGGCGGCCGTCGCGACGATCCTCGCCGCCGCATCCCTCGGCCGCGCCGTCGCGGGACGCCGCGGCGGCGTGCTCGCGGCGCTCGTGCTCGCGACCTTCGCCCGCTTCTGGCTCTTCTCCCGCCAGCTCTCGGGCGACGTCTACCTGACGGCGTGCCTGACGGGGGCGTTCGCGCTGGCGCTGCCCGCGCTCTCGGCCTCGACGCCCGCGACCAGGCGGCGGCTCCTCGCGGCCCACGCCCTCGTCGCCGTCGGCATGCTCGCGAAGGGGCCCGTGATCCTCGCGCTCTACCTCGTGCCCTTGGGGCTCACGGCGCGCCTCGCGCGGCCGCGGGTGCCCCTCGCGCGCCTCCGGCCCGTGGCCTTCGGCGTGCTCGTCCTTGCGCTGGGCGCACCCTGGTTCGTCCACATGGCCGTGCGTTTCCCGGAGTACGTGGGGATCTACGTCGGCCACCACCACCTCCGTCGCACCTTCTCCGACGAGCTCGGCGGGCGCAGCGCGCTCTACTACGCCCAGGCGCTCGCGGGCGACGCGCAGCCCTGGATCCTGCTCGTGCCCTCCGCCCTGTGGCGCCTGCGGGGGGCGGGCGACCGTCGCCCGACGACGCTCCTCGCCTGGATCGGCGCCGCGTTCCCCCTGATCCTGTTCAGCCTCTCGACGGGCAAGCGCAACGTGTACCTGCTGCCCATGTACCCGTTGCTGGCCGCCGCCCTCGCCCCGCTCCTCCTCGAGCTCTACGACGGGGTCCGGCCCCGCGTCGCCCGCGCCCTCGCCGCCGCGCTGGCCGTCGGCTGCGTCGTCGCGCTCGTCCTGCTCCGCATCGTCGCGAAGAACCTGCCCGTGGACGTCGCGCAGGCCTCCGTCGTGTACGCGGGGATCCTCGTCGTCGGGTTCCTGCTCGCCGCGGCGACCGTCCGGACGGCCTCCGGGCGGCTCGGCGTCCCCTCGCTGATCGGGATCGTCGTCGCGCTCCTTTCCGCGAGCGCGCTGCTCCTGCCGGTCTACGGCCGGTACATGCCCGTGCCGAGGCTCGCCGCGGCCCTCGTGCGCGAGGCGCGACCGGACGACGCGGCGGTGATCTACCGCACGAGCGTGCACAGCCTCATGTTCTACGCGCGCCGCACCACGGAGGTGGCCCGCAACCCCGCGGAGCTGCTCTCGCGCATCCTGCCGGGCACGCGGGGCTACGTCGTCGGGAAGGCGTCGGTGATGGGGGACCTCTCGAAGATGGACGACCTGACCGTCGTCGAGGTCGACCGTGCGCCGTTCCTCCGCTTCCAATGGAGGACGAACGTTCTCGGCAGGGGGCCGAGCACGGAGGACTTCCTCCTGGTCCGGGTGGACCGGCGCGGCGGTCCCGGCGGCGCCCCGCCCCCGAAGGAGCCGCCCGTTCCCGACTCCCCTCGGCCCCCGTCGGGTCCTTCGGACCCGAGAGCCCCTGCTCCCCCGTCCCCTCCGGAAGAGCC
>JAYTCP010000734.1:0-4939 GCA_043736435.1 Planctomycetia bacterium
TGCGCGGGCTCGAACATCCCCGCCTCGTAGGCCGGGTCGTACTCGACGCAGCCCTGGTCCTCGTAGTACGCGAGGCACTCGATCGTGGGCTCGGGCAGCAGCGCGGAGGGATAGACGTAGACGGTCTTCGAGCCTTCGATCTGGTTCAGGAAGCTCTGGTCGGGATCGGCGTGGAAGTGCACGACGCTCTTCCCCGACGAGCAGAACAGCCAGCACCCCACGTCGGAGAGCGGCCGCCGCAGCTCGTCGAAGGACGCCGAGAGGTCGCCCGTGTACTGCTTCAAGAGGTCGCCGTAGTCGGCGTCGTGCTTCCACATGTCGTGGACGAGCATCCACAGCGGCCGCTCCTCGAGCTGATCGAGCGCCTCCGCGGGATCCATGTCGAGCCGCGCCCCGCGCCGATAGCCCTCGCCGGGCACCTCCGCGACGGGCACCTCGCGCACTTCGATCCGCGCGCGCGGCACCGTGCGCAAGAGCTTCCGGATCCGGTCGCGTTGGAAGAGCGGGTGGCCCGGCAGCGCGTTCGCCGCCTTGAACGGGCGATCGCCGAGCCGCGCGGCGGCCGTCAGAGGCCGGACGACACGAAGGTCGATCCCGCCGAAAGGGGGTGAAGTGGTACGCAGGTTCATCTCACGGTCCCAGGGACGGATCGGCCGGGGACACCGGGGGACTGAATCCCATTCCCGGGCGCGCGGGCACGGAAGGGCCGGCGGAAGCGCCCGAGGAGGAGGGGCTTTCGGGCCGATGAGGCCCGACGGGGGGAGGAGGGCTGCCCCCCGCGCCGGCCGCGGGGGCCTGCCACCTCAACGGCGGCGGGCGGCGGATCTCCTTGTCCTCGAGAATGGCGCCTTCGGGACCGTTCAGAAGGTCGAGGGCCAACCGGACGAAGGGGCCCGGCAGCCATGAGAGCAGCCGCCAAGAGCCTGGCCGGCGACCCGCGAGCCCCATCTCGAGGCGCGCCTCGCGGGGCTTCCCCCGACGCAGCATCCGCTTCGCCCGCGCGAGGTGGAGGCGGGACTCGAGGGACTCGACGCGCCCCGGGTAGAGCGCCCGGAACGCGGTGTCGCTGCCCCACAGGCGCTGCGTCAGCGTGAGGCGGCACTCGGCGATCACGTACGGGTCCGTCTGCGTGAGGCGCGGACCCCGGTGCCCGTGCTGCCAGGTGAGCTCGGTGTCGAGGTAGGCCACGGGGCCCGCCTGTGCGAGCCGCGCGAAGTACTCCCAGTCCTCGTGGAACGCGAGATCGGTGGCGTAGCGCACGCGATCGGTCCCCGGCGTGCGACGGACGACGAGGGTGAACGTCGGGACGTAGTTGTCCTCGAGGAGCGCGCCGTAGAGGTCCCCCACGTGGACCGGGAACTCGGGTCGCCCGGCGGGCAGCGGGCCGAACGTCGAGTACGGCACGCCGGGGCCGAGCACGTCGGCGAGCGGGATCGGCCGCTCCTGCCAGCGCGGGAGGTAGTTGCGCACCGGCGTGCCGTCGTTCTCCGTGACGGCGAAGTCGCCGAAGGAGAAGACGACGTCGGGGCGCGCCTCCATCACCCGGCGCTGCATCCGCATCTTGTCGGGGAACCACTCGTCGTCGCTGTCGAGGAACGCGACGAGCGGGTGGCGGGCCGCTGCGAGGCCCGCGTTGCGCGCGGGGCCCGCGCCGACGTGCGGCAGCGCGAGGTGCCGCACCGCGGGACCGTACGAAGCGAGCGCGGCCGCGGTCCCGTCCGTCGAGCCGTCGTCGCAGACGAGGATCTCGTCCCCGGGCTCGAGCGCCGCGAGCGCGGAGTCCACTGCGCGCCGGACGAGGTGCGCCCGCTGGTAGGTCGGGATGACGACGCTGACGGGGAGGGGCACGCGCCCATCGAAGCACACGGATCCCGTGGGCCCCCCCGGTTCGCCGGGCGGGAACGGGCGGGCAACTATTTCGCGGACCCCAGGTTGAGGGTCTCCCGGTTGGGTGGGGCGGTGCGGAATCCCGGGAGCGCAGGTTCGCTGGAGTCCGCCGGTGGGGAGACCTCCGTGGAGGACGCTGTCGGTGGGTCAGGCTATCATACGAACTATTCACGAACATCTCCGTCGGAGCCTTCGATGTCGTTCACCCTGCGCGCGCCTGCCTTCCACCGCTCGCCCCGTGCGCCGAACGTACGGCAACTTGCGCCGAACGTACGGCAACTCGTCGTGACGGCGTTCTCGACCGCCTGACCCCCGAATTGCCCGGAAATTGAGGCTTTTCGAGACCGGCCGGGCTCCCACCCTGTCCACAGATCTGCTCGGGCCAAGACATTCTAGGATTGACATGTAGCACATACCGCATATCATTCCCTGCCATGGCCTTCCGCCTCCGCCTCAAGGGCCCCGACACCGAGCCGCTCTGGCGCCGGATCGACGCCGGCGTGCGCGCCGCCATCGAGGAGGGGCGCCTGCGGCCGGGGGACCGCCTCCCGAGCGTGGCGGACGTCGCCAAGGACCTCGGGGTCGCCCGACTGACCGTGGTGAAGGCGTTCCGCGAACTCGAGGAGGCGGGGCTGGTCACGGCGCACGTCGGCCGCGGCACGTTCGTCGCCGACGGCCGGACTACCCCGGGATCCACGCCCGCCAGCGGCCCCCGCCGCCCCCGGAATCGTCCTGGGGATCCCTCCCCCAACGGGTCGGACCCTGGGAGCAGCCTGCGGCGCATCCGCGAGGGGTACGCGCGGAGCGTGCGGGACCTCGTCCGCCTCGAGCGCCGTCCCGGGACCATCGATCTCACGGGCGGCGTCCCCGACCCGGGCTCGGTGCCCGAGGGCTTGCTCGAGCGGCTCACGTCGCAGGTGCTGGCGGTCGACCCGCGCCGGCTCTACGGCTACGGCGGCGAGACGGGGCTCCTCGAGCTGCGAACGGCCATCGCGCGCACGCTCGGGCGCGCGGGGATCGACGTCGACCCGCGGCGCGTCGTCGTGACGAACGGGTCGCAGCAGGCGATCTCCCTCGTGGCCGCGTGGGCGCGCGAGGACGGACGGTCGATCCTGTGCGAGACCCCGACGTACTCGGGGGTCCCGAACGCGTTCCACCTTTTCGGCCAGGCCGTCGCGGCCGTGCCGTGGGACGACGAGGGGCTTCCCCTAGACGCGCTGCGCGCGGCGGCGGCGCCGGGGACGCGACCGCTCCTCTACACCTGCCCCGACCACCAGAACCCCACGGGGCGCACGATGACGGTCGCTCGCCGTCGCGAGCTCGCGGCGTGGGCGACCGAGACGGGCGCGGTCGTGGTGGACGACGCGATCTTCCGCGACCTGCATTTCGAGGGGGCGCCCGTCGAGAGCCTGTACGCCCTGCTGCCCGTCGGGCAGCGGGTGCTCGTGGGATCCGTGTCGAAGTCGTTCATGCCCGGCCTGCGCGTCGGGTTCCTCGTCGCCGACGAGGCCCTCCTCGAAGCGCTCAAGCCCGCCAAGCGCACGATGGACGTGGCGACGCCCCCCCTGGTCCAGGCCGTGGCCGCGGCGTTCCTCGACGACGGCTACGAGGCCCACCTCGCCGAGGTTCGCACGGGCTACCGCCGCCGACGCGACGTCGTGATCGCGGCGCTCGAGGCGTCGATGCCCGAGGGGACCACCTGGACGCGCCCCGACGGCGGCTTCCAGCTCTGGGTGACCCTGCCCGAGGGTGTCTCGGCCCTCGACCTGTTCCTGCGCGGCCTCGCCCACGGCGTCGCCATCGGCCCGGGCCCGGCCTACGACATGGACGGCCGCTACACGGGCTCGTTCCGCCTCGGCTACGCCCCGGGCACCCTCGCCGACCTCTCCGAGGGCGTGCGTCGCATCGCGCGCGCGCTCGAGGACCTCCGCCAGCGCCGCGGCACCGACGCCGCGTCGGCCGGCGCCCACGTTTGATCCCAACTTCGCGCCGCACCCGGCGCACCGACCGGAGTTCCCCATGACGTCGTCGAACGGATCGCTGAAGCTCAAGACCGGCCTCGCCGAGATGCTCAAGGGCGGCGTGATCATGGACGTGGTGAACGCCGACCAGGCCCGCCTCGCCGAGAAGGCGGGCGCGGTCGCCGTGATGGCGCTCGAGCGCGTGCCCTCCGACATCCGCGCCCAGGGCGGGGTGGCTCGCATGTCGCCGGTCAGCAAGATCCGCGAGATCCAGGCGGCCGTGTCGATCCCGGTCATGGCGAAGGTCCGCATCGGGCACTTCGTCGAGGCCCAGATCCTCGAGGCCCTCGCGGTCGACTTCATCGACGAGAGCGAGGTCCTGACCCCCGCCGACGAGGCCTACCACATCGACAAGCAGGCGTTTCGCGTCCCGTTCGTGTGCGGCTGCCGCGACCTCGGCGAGGCCCTGCGCCGCATCGCCGAGGGCGCCGCCCTGATCCGCACGAAGGGCGAGGCCGGCACGGGGAACGTGGTCGAGGCCGTACGCCACATGCGCTCGGTAACGAGCGAGATCCGCCGGCTCGGCACGCTGCGCCCGGAGGAGCTGGTGCGCGCGGCCAAGGACCTCGGCGCCCCGTACGAGCTCGTGCGCCTCGTCGCCGAGACGGGCAAGCTCCCGGTCCCGAACTTCGCCGCGGGCGGCATCGCCACCCCGGCCGACGCCGCGCTTATGATGCAGCTCGGCGCCGAGAGCGTATTCGTCGGCTCGGGCATCTTCAAGTCGACCGACCCCGAGGCCCGCGCGAAGGCCATCGTGCGCGCGACCACGCACTTCCGGGACGCGAAGGTCCTGGCCGAGGTCTCCGCCGGGCTCGGCGACGCGATGCCGGGCCTCGAGATCGGCAAGATCGCGCCCGAGTCGCTCCTCCAGACGCGGGGCTGGTGATGCGGGCCGGCGTGCTCGCCCTCCAAGGCGACTTCGCCGCGCACGCGAGGGCGCTCGGCGGTGCGGACGAGGTCCGCACGGCAGCCGAGATCGACGACCTCGACCTCCTCGTCCTCCCCGGGGGCGAGTCGACGACGCTGCTCCT
>JAYTCP010000735.1:0-4196 GCA_043736435.1 Planctomycetia bacterium
GGCACCCCGAGCAACCACGCCGCCCGCGGCGTGCTGTGGCGGTATGCGATCGCCGTGCTGGGGCGCGCGCCCGATCCGCCCGCGCCCTGGCGCGTGGACGACTTCTGACGGGCGGCAGCCCCCCGCGAGGAGGCGGGGGGCGCCCCTGAGGAGGCAGGGTGAAGGGGGGCGGGGGCGCCCCCGAGTCGGATCGGGGAGTGCCCTACTTGGGGTCCGCCGGCTTGGCGGCACCCGGCTTCTCGGGCGCGACCTTGCGGTGCGGGTCGTGCGGGTTCCATCCCATGACGGCCAGGAACACGAAGAAGGCGACCACGTACGCGACGGCCACGTGCCAGCCCTCCTTGATGTACCGCCCCGTGTTGCGCGCCTCGGGGAAGTCCTTCGAGATCGCGACGCCGGCCGACGAGCCGAACCAGATCATCGACCCGCCGAAGCCGACGGCGAACGCGAGCGCGCCCCAGTCGTAGCCGCCCTGCTCGAGGGCCAGCTTCGTCAGCGGGATGTTGTCGAACACGGCCGAGACGAAGCCGAGGCCGAACGTCGTCTGCCACGAAGGGTCGGGCAGGGCCTTGACGGGCATCAACGACGCGCACCAGACGAGCGAGAGGAGGAACACCGCGCCCTTCGCGGCGCCGGGCAGCTCGCCCCACGCGGGCTTGCGGAGGAGCGCGCCGAGGAGGATCGCCGCCCACACGCCGACGAACGGCTTGTCGAGGAGGAAGTTCGTCGTGATCGCGCCGGCGAGGATCATCAGGACGATGAGGAGCTGCGCCCAGTCGATGGCCGTCTTCTGGGCCAGGGCGTCGACCTCGATCGGCTGCACCTTGTTCTGGTAGTACGTCGCGATCAGGCCGGAGATGATCAGGCCCACGAGGCTCGCCACGAAGCCGTGGGCGACGTCGATCGCGGCCACGCCGTCGATCCACATCATGGTGGTCGTCGTGTCGCCGAGCACGCTCCAGGCGCCGCCGGCGTTGCTCGCGGCGACGATGGCCGCGACGTACCCGACGCTCACCCGGCCCTTGTACGCCGTGCGCGCGATCACGCCGCCGATCATGGCGGCCGCGATGTTGTCGAGGAACGAGGAGATGAACCACACGATCGCGAGCAGCATGAACCCACCCCAGAGCTTGCTCTTGGGGAGGAGTCGCGGAAGGTTGTCGGGGACGCCCGAGTGCTCGAAGAACTTGGCGAGGAGCGCGAAGCCCAGGAGGAGGCCGCCGAGGTTGAGCAGCGTGTGCTCCCCCTCGTGGAGGAAGTGGTGCCACAGGTTGGGGCCGGCCGGACTCGCGATGGCCGTGTACAGCGTCACGGCGACCACACCGGCGAGCGCCACGTAGAGCGTGTAGTGGTGGAAGAACGCGACGCCCATCAGGATGAGCACGAAGATCACGAACGCGAAGGGCACGCTGCCGAAGACCGTGATCCCTTCGTCCGTCTTGACCCCCGTGAACGCGAGGACGATCGCCGCGATCACCGCGACGATGTAGATGATCCCGGTCTTGCTCAGCTTGAAGCCCGCGGCTGCGTCGCTCATGGAGTCCCTCCGGACAGGTCGTACGGGAGGCGGATTCTGCCCTCGGCCGCGTTCGATCGCACCAAATCTCGGGAGGCGGGAGGTCGAATGGACCCCTTGACAAACGGGCGCCGATCTGGCCGCGGGCCTGGTTCCGCCGAGGCGGCCCGGTCCGTTCGGGCGCCCGGGTCGGGCTACGTGAGGAGCAGGTAGATCGACGCCCCCGCGCACACGACCGCGGTCACCAGGCGGATGAAGCGGACGCCCCGGCGGATCGCGGTGCGGGCGCCGAACCACCCTCCCGCGAGGTTGGCCCCCGCCATGGACAGCGCGAGCGGCCACAGGATGGCTCCCTGGCTCACGAACGCCGTGAGCGACCCTAGGTTCGTGATCGCGTTCACGGCCTTCGTCGTGCCGGTGGCCTCGAGCGCGGGGAGGGCGAACCACGTGGTGAAGGCCCAGAACAGGAACATGCCCGTGCCAGGGCCGACGAATCCGTCGTAGATCCCGATGAGCCCCACGAAGACGAGGCCCACGCGGGGCCACCGGCGCGGCGCCGCGGGCTCGGGCGCCCCGCGCAGCACGCGCCACGCCTGATGGGCCGCGAGCGCGAGGAAGCAGACGGCGAACGTGGGGCGGACCACGGGGGCCGCGCGCTTCAGCACTTCCAGGTAGCCGAGGGTGCCTGCGAGGCTCCCCGCGAACGCGAGCGGGCCGGCCACCGCGAGCAGGGCCCAGCGCACGCTCCCGTTCCGGGCATACCGGACGAGGGCCGCGCTCGTGCCGCAGAAGTTCGACGCCTTGTTGATGCCCGGCGCGGCGGCGGGACCGACGAGGGCGAGGAGCGGCGGGAGCTGGATCAGCCCCCCGCCGCCCGCGACCGCGTCCACGAAACCCGCGACGCCGGCGATGACGAGGAGCAGGAGGAGGACGGGCAGCTCGACGGGCACGCGGCACCTCGGGGAGCCGGATTCTGCCGCGGGGCGTCGCGCGGCGCACCTTCCCCGTGGAGGACGAGGATCCCGGCGGGCTCGACCGGGCGCCCCGGGGCGCCGCCCGCTCCCGTCGGAGCGGCGGGAGGCGCCGCCCGTCGCCTCTGGCATCCTGCTCGGGGTGTCAGCCCCCGTCGTCCTCGCCCTGCGGTCCCTGGTGAAGCGTTTCGGCGACGTCGTCGCCGTGAACGGGATCGATCTCGAGGTCCGGGCCGGCGAGTGCTTCGGCCTGCTCGGGCCCAACGGCGCAGGCAAGACGACCACGATCGAGATCCTCGAGGGGCTCGCGGCCCCGACGTCGGGCGAGGTCGAGGTCCTGGGCCTGCGGTGGGACCGGGACGCGCGCCGGATCCGCGCGCGCATCGGCGTGCAGCTCCAGGAGACCGTGCTGCAGGCGCTGCTCACGGTGGAGGAGACGCTCGCGCTGTTCGCGTCGTTCTACGAGCGCGTGCGACCCCTCGAGGACGTGATCGCCGACGTCGATCTCGGCGACAAGCGCAAGGCCCGCGTCGGCACGCTCTCGGGCGGGCAGAAGCAGCGCCTCGCCATCGCGTGCGCGCTCGTCTCCGACCCCGAGGTGCTGTTCCTCGACGAGCCCACGACGGGCCTCGACCCCGGCGCGCGCCGCTCCCTGTGGGACGTGATCAGCCGGTACAAGGCGCGCGGCCGGACCGTGGTGCTCACGACGCACTACATGGAGGAGGCCGAGCGCCTCTGCGACCGGATCGCGATCGTGGACCGCGGCCGCGTGGCCGCCGCGGGCACGCCCGCGGAGCTCGTCGCGCAGGTCGGTGGCGAGGAGGTCGTCGAGCTGGTGGCCGAGCCGCCGGTGCCGGAGGCCGTGCTCGCGGGGGTCCCCGGCGTCGTCTCGTGCCGGTGCGACGACGCGGGTGCGCGCCTCGTGGTGTCGGGGATCGCGCGGACGCTGCCCGCGATCCTCGAGGCCGTGGCCCGGGCCGGGAGCCGGCCCGTCCGCCTCGCGACGCGACACGCGACCCTGGAAGACGTCTTCCTCTCGGTGACGGGACGGACGTTCGAGCAGGCGGAGGCTCCCGTGGCCACGGTGGGGGCGACCCGGTGACCACCCCCGAGCCGACGTTCGTCCGCCCTCCCTCCCAGCTGCGGCAGCTCTGGCTGTCGCGCCTCCGGGCGTTCCTCCGCGAGCCTGGCGTGATCTTCTGGGTCTTCGGCTTCCCCCTCGTCCTGTCCGTGATCCTCGGGCTGGCGTTCCGCGAGAAGGGCCCCGAGCGCTTCCCCGTCGTCGTCGCGATGGAGGGCGACGGGGCCGCCCGGCTCGCCGAGGCGCTGCGTGCTTCGCCGCTGCTGGCCGTCACGGACGCACTTCCTGCGACGGCGGAGGCGAGCCTCGCGCGTGCGGAGACCCTCGTGCTCGTGCGCGTGGGCGCGACGCGCCCCGAGCTCTCCTACGACCCCACGCGCCCGGGCGCCGAGGCGGCCGCCGCGCTCGTGCGCATGGCGCTGCTCCCGGCCCCGCCCGAGGGGCAGCCGCCCACCGTCGACAGCGTGCCCGTCACGACCCGCGGTCGTCGGTACATCGACTTCCTCATCCCGGGGCTCCTCGGCATGGGGCTCATGGGGGGCGGGATCTGGGGCGTCGGCTACGAGATCGTCTCCATGCGCGTGAAGCGCCTGCTCAAGCGCTTCGTGGCCACGCCCATGAGCCGGCC
>JAYTCP010000736.1:0-2985 GCA_043736435.1 Planctomycetia bacterium
TTGGTAGAGCAGGTGACTCTTAATCACCGGGTCGTAGGTTCGAGTCCTACAGCGGGCACCATCAGACGCATCGAGCGCGGAATCGTTCGGGAGCCCGCGCGGTTGGCCGGTCGCACGCGAGAGTCGGGCCGATCCGCCTCGCGTTCTCGCACGGGGGCTTCCGGCACCGGGGACGCCTGGGATGGGATTGGCGCTCACGGAGATGCCCCCCATGCGATGGAACCTGACGAGCGCCCTGCGCAGCGCGCTGGCCGCCCTCACCTCATAGTCACGGTCGAGAACAGCCCCGGTTCCACGCAGACGATCACCCAGGTCAGCTTCGCCTGCTTCGACGCCTCCCTGATCCCGGATCGGAACGAGACGGTTACGGTGGGGCCCAACCAGAGCGTCTCGTTCGAGTTCGACCAGAACCAGGCCGAGGAGCTGTTCGACCCGACCCTCACCTGGTCGGACTTGTCCACGAGCCCGGTCCAGCTGTTCCCGTTCGTCTCGGGAGGCGGCAACCGCTCCTTCCCCGTCAGCAAGTAGGGCCAGGCCCCGGGGGCCGACCGCCCCGTGCGCGGCGGGTCGGGGGGGCTCCCAGGAACCCGCGTGCGTGCGCCCCCCCGGCAAGCGATCATGCGGGGGTTACCCCCCAGGAGTGGAGTTCCATGAAGCGCAGCCGTCTCTTCCACGCCGCGGTCGTCGCGACCCTGCTCGTCGGCGCCGGTGCGAGCCCCGCCCGTTCCGACGACCCCGTTCCGCCCGTAGCCCCTCCGGCGCCTCCGGCGGCCCCGGGCGCCGCGAAGGCCAAGCCCTTCGCATTCGCGGAAGACCTGGTCGCGGCCTTGAAGATCGGGCCGGGCATCCAGTCGGAGCAGGTCATCCTGTTCCCGCTCTACCTCGACGCGACGCCTGCCCCGCTCGCGGTGCACCCCACGGGCGCCGGTGACGGCATCGCGTTCGAGGAGCCCGCGAAGCCGCGCACCAAAGAGGCACTCCTCGTCAAGGTCGGCCCCTTGCCGACGCTGCTCCTCGGAGGCACCGTGCTCGAGGGCGGCTTCCGCGACCGGATGGTGACGCGGGACCACGTCATCCCGGCAGGCGCGACGGTCGAGGTGGAGGCCCTCCCCGCCTCGACCTCGAAGGGGCGCCGCAAGGCACCGATGGCCTTCCGCCAGATCGCGGCCCTCGCGCCGCCGTACCTGCGGGAAGAGGCCTCGTCCTCGGATGCGCGGTCCGTGATCCCGCGCTTCGTGTCGCACTTCCTCGAGTTCCGCAAGGACGGCGACCTGCGCGAGTCGATGGCGGCCGTGGCCGACACCGAGCGACTCGGCGAGTTCTGCTTGGTCTGCCGGCGCGCAATGGCCTCGTGGCCCAAGGCGGTCACCGGCGCGACCGTGGTGGGCGGCATCGCGGTCGTGCGCGGCCGCGTGCAGTGCCTCGAGCTCTACGGCACGAACGAGCTCCTGCTCTCGTACTTCGAGCCCCTGCTGCGGAGCCTCACGTTCACCGCCGCGGCGATCGAGCTCCGCGCGGCCAAGGCGGGCGTCCCGATCCCCGGGAAGGACGTGCCCGAGAAGACGATCGACAAGGCCACCGTCGCGGCACACGAGCTGTTCGGGCGGCTGCGTCAGGCCCAGTACTTCAAGGACGCGAGCGACGACGCGAAGGGCAACGAGGCATTCCTGATGACGCTCCCCGAGGGCGCGAAGGGCCGGGCGATCGGCCTCGACGGCCGCCTCGTCCACCTGAGCGTGTACCCGAACGACCCCTTCGAGTACGCGCTCTACAACCAGCCCCTCGATCCCCTCTCCGCGGAGGACGACGAGAGCAATCATCCCGGCCCGATCGAGCTGGAGCGCCGCGAAGCGTCCGGTCGGCGGCTCACCGAAGAGGAGAAGCGTCTCCTCGAACGCCTGCGCCCGCGCCGCTGACCGCGCGTTCCCGAAGGCCGCCCGGCGCGCGCGCGAGGATGCGCGCCGGGTGGTCCGCTCGCGGGAGCCCTACCCGCGCGTGAAGCGCGCGATGACGTCGCGCAGGCCCGGGTGGGCCGCGACGAACGTGGTCCGCTCGGCGAGCTCGAGCTCCTCGAAGTCGAAGCCGGGCGCCACGGTGCACCCGCAGAGCGTGAACCGGACGCCGACGGGCGTCGCGGCCTGCCACCAGCCCGCCGGGACCCGCTGCTGCGGCGTCTCCCCCGCCGCCACGTTCGGGCCCAGCCTCCGCACCTCGTGCCGACCGGCCGGGTCGATGAGGTGGAGCTCGAGGGCGTCGCCCGCGTGGTAGTGCCACAGCTCGTCGGACGCGATCCGGTGGAACGCCGAGTGGCCTCCCGCCGGCAGGAGGAACAGGATCGCGGTCGAGGCTGCGCGTACCGTGCCCGGCCGCGCTCCCTGGACCATCGATTCCGATCGATAGGTCTCGCGATACCAGCCGCCTTCCGGGTGGGGAATCAGGTGGAGGCGGACGACCAGCTCGAGGGCCTCGTCGACGGGCGGCGGGTGGAGGGCCAGCGGGCGGTTCACCCCCTCATGCTACGAAAGGAGGTCTAGAGAGGCTCGCCCGAAGTCCGCGTCGGGCCGCCCGAGGGGGGGTGGGAGCCCGGTGCGGCCAGGGGATGCGGACCACGGGAGGCCCCGCCGGCCCGTGTCCGCACCACGGGGGACCGGCCCCGGGGCGCGAAGGCTCGCCGATGGCTCCGGGACGCTACTCGGCCGCGGGACGTCGGGTGCCGGGGCGGGGCTTCACCGCCAGGTACTGCGCGGGCCACGCCACGTCGGGGAAGCCGAGGGCCGCGGCCCCGTGCAGCGCGAGGTACGGATCGGCGAGGTGCGGACGCGCAAGCGCGCACAGATCGGCACGGCCCGCGGCGAGCACCGTGTTCGCGTGGTCCACGCCCTCGATCCCCCCCACCGCCATCACGGGGACGCCGGCCTCGTGGCGGATCCGGTCGGCGAAGGGCACCTGGTACATGCGTCCGTACACGGGGCGGCCCTCCAAGGA
>JAYTCP010000737.1:0-2394 GCA_043736435.1 Planctomycetia bacterium
GACTCCGAGGCGATCCGCACGCTCCACGACCTGCGCAACGCGCTCTCGAGCCAGCTGTGGAAGCGCGTCCGCGAGGGGATCGACGGCTTCGCCACGAGGCACCCGGACGCCAGCGAGCCCGTGAAGAAGCAGCTCGAGGGCCTGAAGGTCGATGCCGCGAAGAAGCGCGCGGCCGCCTTCGCCGACTTCGCGGGGCGCAACCTCGAGCCGATCGTCAAGCGCATGATCGAGCTGCGCGTGCGCGTCAAGGACGCGGCCTTCAACGACATCCAGGCCTGGATCCGGAAGGATGCCATCGAGGAGGGCTTCGCCGAGCTCGCCAAGAGGCTCGGGGAGAAGGACCCCTCGGTCACCGTCGAGGAGGCGAAGACCCTCTTCGCCGCCCGGCCCAAGCGCCCGAACAGCTTCCGGTCCGCCCGCTACGATTCGGGCTCCTTCCTGATCGAGCCGCCGGTGATCAAGCCGCCGAGCGGCACCCCGCGCCCGACCCAGCCCCAGAAGGGCGGCAACCAGGGCCCCCCGCCCAACATCCCGACGCCGAAGGCGCCCACGCGCGACTCGTGGTGGACCGACTCGCAGACCGACGTCCGCCGCAACTTCTGGTGGGCCACGTTCGTCGAGAAGTCCGGGCTCTACGAGGTGAACCCGAAGCGCGAGAAGACCCCCTGCTCGACCTGCGACGGCGCGGGCAAGCAGTCCCGCATGCTCTCGGGCGGGTACCTCCAGGAGTGGCTGTGCGTGCGCTGCGGAGGCGCCCGCTTCGATCTGATCGTCAAGTACAGGTAGGCGCGCGGGCGACCAGCGCAGCCCATCCCCCCGGATCCCGGCGCACCGGCGCCGCTCTCCCGGGGAGGAGGTAGGATTCCGTCCATGATCCGTCCGCTTCCCGTCCTGGTGCTGGTCGCCCTCGCGGCCGCTCCCGCGCTCGCCGGCCCGGCGACGGTCCGCAAGGCGAGCGACCGCGTGGCGGTGCTCGACAAGGCCCTGGCGAGGCTCGATCGCCTGATCGTGCGAGCCAAGACCGACCCGCGCCTCGAGCGCGTCCGGGCCTTCAAGGAGCTCGGCGCCGCTCAGCTGAAGGACGACGCGCGCACCCCGCGTGTCGACGACCTGCTCGAGGTCGTGGAGGACGCCCTCGCGCCGAAGGAGATCCGGGATGAGGCGGCCGCCGCGATCTTCGCGGACCTGGCACTCGTCAACGACGGCGATCTCTCCCTCGCCGGGAAGAAGATGCAGCGCCCCCGCGCGATCTTCACGATGAAGGTCCTCAAGCTGCTCACGGACAACGACGCGTTCACCCGCTCGCTCGCGAAGACGATCTGCGAGGGCCTGTGGCCGGGGACGCGCGACCCCGAGATCCTCGCCTGCGACCCCCGCAAGAAGGACACGTGTCGCGCCGCACGCACCGCCTGGGAGAACAAGGTCCTCAAGAAATGAGCGGTCGGCGGCGACTGCGGGCCCTCGTGATCGCGGGGACGCGGCCGAACTTCGTGAAGATCGCGCCGCTCCTCCGGGCGGCGCGGGCCGCGCGGATGGAGATGCCCTGGGTCCACACGGGCCAACACTTCGACCCCGCGCTCTCCGACGCGATCCTCCGGGATCTCGGCCTTCCCGCTCCCGCGGCGGAGCTGTCGGTGGGCGAGGGGTCGTCGGCGGCGCAGACCGCGCGCATCCTGCTGGCCTTGGGCCCGGTCCTCGGCGCGCTCACGCCCGACGTCGTCGTCGTGGTGGGGGACGTCACCTCCACTCTCGCGGCGGCGCTCGCCGCGGCGGACGCGGGCCTGCCCGTGGCCCACGTCGAGGCGGGGCTGCGTTCGTTCGACCGCGCAATGCCCGAGGAGCGCAACCGCGTCCTCACCGACCACCTGTCGGAGGTGCTCTACGTCTCCGAGCCGGCGGGGGTCGCCCACCTGCGGCGGGAGGGGTTTCCGAGCGCGCGCGTGCGGCTGGTCGGCAATCCCATGGTGGACGCGCTGCGTCGGGCGCTGCCGGCGATCACCCGTCGGGCGGCTCCGCCCCGCGGGGAGGTGGTCGTCACGCTCCATCGGGCGGCGAACGTCGATGATCCAGCGCGGCTCTCCCGCTTCTGCGAGGCGTTCGCGCGGGTGGCCGCGCGCCGCCCCGTCCTCTTCCCCGTCCATCCGCGGACGCGCCGTCGACTCGAGGACGCGGGCCTCGCCGGGCCGCTCCGCGCGGCCGGCGTCGAGCTCGCGGCGCCGCTCTCCTACCTCGACTTCCTCGCCCGCGTGCGGTCGGCCGCCGTCGTCGCGACCGACTCGGGCGGGCTTCCGGAGGAGGCCGCCGTCCTCGGCGTGCCCTGCCTGACGCTGCGCGCGGTCACCGAGCGTCCCCTGACGGTGTCCCACGGCACGAACCACCTCCTCGGGACGGACC
>JAYTCP010000738.1:0-2217 GCA_043736435.1 Planctomycetia bacterium
GGCGACGTCCACGTGTTCGTCTCCTTCGGCGGCACCGTGGAGGAGACCGACCTCGCCGGCCAACGCACGCTCCAGAACGCCTACCGCATCTGCTTCAGCTGACGCACGGGTGCGGACGGGCGGGGCAACCCGCCCGACGTCCGCGGCACCGATCCACGACGACCGCGCGGGGGCCCGGCTCCCCGCTCCGAGGAGAACGACGGCATGGAAGGCACCATCGGCGAGATCCGGATGTTCGCGGGAAACTTCGCCCCGAGGGCCTGGGCCTTCTGCAACGGCCAGCTGCTCCCCATCGCGCAGAACACCGCCCTGTTCTCCATCCTCGGGACGACCTTCGGGGGCAACGGCCAGACGACCTTCGCGCTCCCGAACTTCCAGTCGCGCGTCGCCATCGGAACGGGCCAGGGGCCGGGCCTGTCGAGCTACGCGCTCGGTGAGCAGGCCGGCACCGAGAGCGTGACGCTCATCCCCGGGAACCTCCCGGCCCACTCCCACACGATCGGCGCCAACACGGGGGCCGCCACGGCGGGCAGCCCCGCGGGCAACGTGATGGCCACGGCGCAGGACGCGAATCGCAATGGCTTGAACCTGTACGCCACCACGTCGAACGCCGCGATGGCGGCCACGAGCGCCGTCGGCTCGTCCATCCCGATCTCGATCGTGCCGCCCTACCTCGCCATGAACTACATCATCTGCATGGAAGGCATCTTCCCGAGCCGCAACTGAGCGGCCGGGACGGGTCGGCTCGCGCCTCGCGCATGGCCGTCCTCCTCCGAGCGTCTCGCTGGGCAGGGCCTCCGCTGGGTGGGGGCGATTTCTCCGTCGGAGGGTGCGCTGCATGGGACGCGGTCGGACTCGCCTGGGCCGTCTGCTGATCTACCTCGGGGCGCTTCTTGCCGTCGTGGGGGGGGTCCCCGTCCTGCCGTGCGATCCCGCCTGCGCCGATGAGCCCCCGCCGCCCCCGGAATCCCCGCCCCCGGCCCCCGACGTGCCGCCCGCGCCTCCCGCTTCGCCGGATGCGCCGGCCGTGCCCGCCGCGCCCACGCCGGCCGCCGCGCCCGATGCGCCTCCGACGCCCGAGCCTCCGCCCGCCACGGAGCCTCCCGCGACGGAGCCGGCGGCCCCGGCGCCCGCCGCGGAGCCTCCGCCCGTTCCCGTTCCCGCGGCCCCGCCTCCTCCCGCCGCGCCGGGCGAGGCCCGTGCCGCCCCGCCGTTCGGGCCGGCGCCGGTGCTGGCGCCGTGCGACCCCTGTCGCTCCTCGCGCCGGTGGACCGCTCGCATGGAGGGCGGCGTCTCGCTGCTCGTAGACCTCGACGGGCGCATCGGCGAGGGCGTGCCGCCGGCGACGCCGGAGCTCTCGTGGGACGGCGTCGACTACGACCCCGCGCTCGCGGCGCGCGTGGGGTTCGAGGTCGGCCTCAGCGACTGCACCGCGCTCGAGTTCGGCTTCACCTGGTACGGCTCGTTCGAGGCCGACGGCGATCGCGCGACCGGAGCCTTCGGCTTCTCCCCGCCCCCGGCGGGCGTCTCGCCCCAGCTCTCCGTGTCTCTCGACGCGGACACCGAGGTGTACGGCGCGTGCCTCGCCTGGTGGCGCACGTTCTCGTCGAGTCGTTCCTTCACGGCACAGGTCGGCGCCGGCGCGCGGTGGGTCCACTTCCACGAGGAGGGCGACGCGACGGACTGGCAGGCCGTGACGGGCGCGACCCCCGAGCTCAGCGGGGACGCGACCGACGATCTCCTGGCGGCGCTCCTCGGCGTGCGCCTCGCGTTCCACCCCTCGGACGGCTGGACCCTCGGCGTCGCGGGCGAGGCCTTCGGCGGATGGATGCACCGCAACGTCTCCGTGCACGACACCGCAGTGTTCTCCGCCGGCTCGCACGCGTCGTCCCTCGAGGAGGACGCGCTCTCGTGGGGCTTCGAGCTCGAGCTCTCGGTGAAGCGCGCCCTGAGCCCGCAGTTCGCCGTCCGCGGGTCGGTCGGCGTGCTCTACCTAGCCGACGTGAACCGCCTCGACACGGTCTTCGACTTCGGTCAGGCCGCCACGGGCGTGGTCCAGGCGCGCGACGACGGTCGCGAGGCTTGGATCCCGAGCGTGTTCTTCGGCTTCGAGCTCACCTTCTAGTGGCGCGTCCCACAAGTTCGTCGGGGCTTTCGCCGATCTAACAGGGCATGGGGCGTGCCGCGCTTCCCCGCTTACGGATCTCGCGCAAGGTC
>JAYTCP010000739.1:0-5628 GCA_043736435.1 Planctomycetia bacterium
GGCCCGAGCTTCATCTACTTCCAGTTCTGACCCAGGACGGTCGCGTGCCGCCGCGCCTCCGCGAGCACGTCGAAGGGTGCAGGATCCGAGTAGCACTTCGTGTAGCCGAACGCGGCCCGGGCGTCGGCATCGAGGGCCGCGCTCCGCAGCTCGACGGCGGTGCCGTCGGCAAGCCGCATGTCGCACGCCGAGCCCCCGGTCGTGAACCTGCGTCCCGCGACAGTCCAGAAGGCCTCGTACCACGCTCCCCATTCCTCGTACCGCGCCGTTCCGAGAAGCGTCGCGGCGGCCACACGATCGAGGGGATCAGCCGGCACGACGGGTCCGCCCGGCGCATCGAGCAGCCGCCACACGAGCCGACGCAGCCTCGGGTCGTGCTTCGGATCGGCGCCGAGCACCCGTCGCGCCATCGCGCGTCGCAGCTCGCCGGACGACCCCTCGGAAGACTCCTCTTCCGCCCAGGCCGCGAGCCCGAGCGTCAGCCCGAGCGGGGGCGTCATCGTGGGCTCGATCCCCTTCTCGCGCTCGTATCGCGCGGTCACCGCCGCCGTCGCGCATGCGACCACGGCCACCATGGCCGCTTCTTCGAAGTCCGGGTGCCCCGGACGCAACCCACCCGCCCGATCCGGTTCGAACCACCGTGCGAGGGCGGTCATGCCGAGGGTCCGCGGCGCGCGCCAGATCACGCTTCCCGTCATCGCCTCGATGCGGAGGAACGCGGCCGCTGCAGACACGTCCGCGAGCGCTGACGCCGGAGCTTCCTCGGTCCCGAAGCTCCCGTCGACGCTCTGATGGCACCGCAACCATCGCATCGCGGCCATGACGGCCCTCCCTTCGCGGCCGTCGCTCCGATTCGTGTAGCCCTCGGCGAGCAGCGCATGTGCGGCGCGGGCCGTCGAAATCACGTCCCGCGGGTCGAAGGGAGGAGGGGGCGCGGGGGCGGGAGCGGAAGGAGCCAGAGACGGGGAAGCGGAAGTCGCTGCGGATGTCACCGACGTCGCGCAACCCCACTGCGCAGGGTCGACGGGCACTCGTCCATCCACGGCCTGTCGAGCGAGGAGAACGGCGATCAGCTGATTCTCGATCGTGTCCGCACGGCGGCCGCCTCCTTCCAGCAGGAGCTTCGCGGGAGCAGCGACCGCGGGGCCCGGGGGGGTACCCAGCTGGGCGAGCGACGTCTCATGGGCCGCGTTGGGCGTGAGGGTGACGATCTCCTCCTCGCCCAGGGGGCGAGGAGCCTCGCCGTCGGACGATCCGTCCGTGCTGAGCCGCGCTGTCGTCAGGCCCCCCGCGCCCCCCCAAAATGCAAACACGGCTGCGACCCCAGCGAGGCCCACCAAGAGGGGCAACCCGAAGCTCATCCAGAGCACCAGTGCTTTCCGCGTCACGGGCACTCCCGGAAGCGGGATCAGCCCGGCGTCGGACCCGACGCGGTGCGTCCCGCATCCAGGCGAACGGACCGCAGCCGGCGAGAGTTCACGACGACGCTCGGGAGCGCCGCCTTGGAGCAGGACGCCCAGCCCTGGGGATCGCATCCGCCGCACTGCGTGACCGAAGGAGGGCCCGGCGCGAGGAGATCGCGGAACCCCATGAAACCCGCCACCTGTCTCGAAGAGCTCTTCGAAATCCCCCCCACCTCGGATGCCGAGCGCGAGGCCCGCTGGGCCCAGGCCGTGGACGCCCTGCATCGGGTTCGCCCGACGCTCGCCACCGGGGGCGGCCCTGCGCTCGACCCCTGGGATCTACGCCTGGCCTTCACGGCAATCGACCTGTTCGTCCTCAAGGGCCGCTACCGCCCAGTGTTCGAGTACACGGACGACATCTACTGGGCGTGGTGCGTCGCGAGCGAGGACAGCCCGTGCGACGCATGGAGCCTCGTCGAACCGGACGAGGAAGACGTGCTCGTCGACGGCTGGGTGATGACCCGACGGAGCACGCTCGTCGAGTTCGTGGTGCATGGCGCGCGTCTCGATTCCACGTTCCCGCCCCAATCGGGTCCGACGAGCTCGGCGCCAGCGCCCGCGATCTTCGACGATCACCCGGCGCGCGACGTGGTCGAGGCCATCGTCGGCGCCATCGGCAGACGGATGATGCGATTCGCGGCCACGTTTTCCACGGGCTCGAGCGAAGAGGCCGCGGAGCAGGAACGCCTGCTGCTGGCGACCTTCGGCGAAGGGCCCGGGCCGACTCGGATCGCCGTCGGCGGAGGACAGCCGAGTTCGGCGGGATCGCAGGAGTCACTGAAGACACAGGATCGGAAGTCACGACATCGGAAGTCACGACGTCGGAGGGCACCGTAGGCCCGGCGCCGGAGGAGGGGCGTTCGCCTGGACGACGCATCCCCGCGGCATGCGACGTCCCGAGAGCCGGGCTCAGCCCGGCGTCGAACCCGTCGCGGGGGCTCCCGTACCCAGGCGAACGGACCGCAGGCGGAGGGAGTTGACGACGACGCTCACGCTCGAGAGGGCCATGGCCGCCCCGGCAAAGGCGGGCGGCAGGCGCCAGCCGAACGCGGGGAGGAAGGCCCCGGCGGCGAGCGGGATCCCGACCAGGTTGTAGACGAACGCCCACCCGAGGTTCTGGCGGATCGTGCGGACCGTGCGGCGCGAGAGCTCGAGCGCGTCGGGGACGCGGCCCAGGTCGTCGGCGACGAGCGTGACGTCACTGGCCTCGAGCGCGACGTCGGAGCCCGCGCCGATGGCGATGCCGAGGTGCGCGCAGGCCAGCGCGGCGGCGTCGTTGATGCCGTCGCCGACGAACGCGACGCGCTCGCCCGCGGCCTCGAGGCGGGCGACCTCGTCGGCCTTCGCGGCGGGGAGCACGCCCGCGAGGACGCGATCGATGCCGAGGCCGGCCGCGACGGACTCGGCCACCTCGATCCGGTCGCCGCTGACGATGCCGACCGAGAGGCCGAGGGCGCGCAGACGGTCGATGGCCGCGCGGGCGTGGGGCTTCACGCGGTCCTCGACGGAGAGGACGCCGAGCGGGCGGGGCCCCGCGGACTCGATCGCGCCCACGAGCAGCGGCGTGCGTCCCGCGCGCGCGTGCGCATCCGCGAGGGGCGCGAGCGGCGCGACGTCGATGCCGGCGCCCTCGAGCCACGCGGCCGATCCCACGAGCACCTCGCGCGGCGAGCCGTTTGGGCCGTGGACCGTCCCGCGCACGCCGCGGCCGGGGACGGCCTCGAAGCGGTCGGCGGCGCGCACGCGGATGCCGGCGGCCTCGGCGTGGCGCACGACGGCCGCGGCCACCGGGTGCTCGCTCGCGCGCTCGACGGCCGCGGCGCCCGCAAGGAGCGCGGTCGCGTCCCCGTCGAGGGCCTCGACGGTCGAGACCGTGGACCGCCCCTCCGTGAGGGTGCCCGTCTTGTCGAACAGGACCATCGTGGTGCGGCACGCCTTCTCGAGGGCGGGGCCGCCGCGCACGAGGATCCCGTGCTCGGCGCCGCGTCCGGTGCCGACGAGGATCGCGGTGGGCGTCGCGAGCCCGAGCGCGCACGGGCACGCCACGACGAGGACCGACACGAAGGCGGTGAGCGCCTCGACGGGCCCGTGCGCGCCGCCGAAGAGCAGCCACGCGAGGGCGGCGAGCGTCGCGACGCCGAGCACGATGGGGACGAAGACCGCGCTCACGCGGTCGGCGAGCGCCTGGATGGGCGCCTTGCGGGCCTGCGCGTCGCGCACGAGGCGTGCGACCTGGGCGAGCGTCGTGGCCTCGCCGGCGCGCTCGACGCGCATCACGAACGCCCCCGTGCGGTTCACCGACCCCCCGAGGACCTCGTCGCCGATCACCTTGTCCTTCGGGATCGGCTCGCCGGTCCACGCAGACTCGTCCACGGCGGACGCGCCCTCGACGAGCAGGCCGTCGGCGGGGACGCGCTCGCCCGGCCGCACGCGCACGCGGTCCCCCACGAGGAGGTCCTCGGCCGGCACCTCGGTCTCGGCGTCGCCCACGACGACCCGGGCCGTGCGCGGCGCGAGGTCGAGCAGGCCCCGCACGGCGGCCCCCGCGCGGCCCTTGGCGCGGTCCTCGAGCAGACGGCCGAGCGCGACGAGGGTCAGCACCATGAGGCCGGCGTCGTACGTGACCGCGTGCGCGTGGTGCGCGACGGACGCGAGCGCGGGCACGAGCTCGAACGCCGCGCTGCCGAGCAGCGCCGCGGTCGAGCCGAGGGAGACGAGCGTGTCCATGTCGGCCGAGCGGCGCCGGAGGGCCGCGAGCGCACCGCGGAGGAACGGCGCCCCGACGTAGAGCTGGGCCGAGAGCGCGAGCGCCAGGCGCACCCAGGCGTTGCGCAGCGCGTCGGGCACCGCCGCGGACGCCCAGCCCACCATGGGCGCCATCAGGAGCAGCGACGCCACGGCCCCGACGGCGACGCGCATCCGCCACGCGCGAGCCGCCTCCGCGCGGTGCGCCGCCTCCGGATCCGCGGGCGACGTCGAGAGCACCGAGCGCCCCCCCGCCGCCGAGCGTGCGGCCGTGCGCAGCCGCAGGGACACGCCCGCATCGTCCACGTGCTCGACGGCAAGACCATCTCCCGAGGGCTTCACCGAGAGGACGCCGTCCAGCCCCGACACCGCGGCCTCGATCGCCGGCCCGCCGACGGAGAGCGTCGTCGTGCGCAGCCCCACGTCGTATCCCGCGGCGCGCACGCCTGCGAGCAGCGCGGCGACGGTGGCCTCGCCCTCGACGCGCGCGCTCGCCGTGGCGAAGTTCACCGCCGCCACGTTCACGCCCGGCAGCTTCTTGAGGGCCTTCTCGACGGTCCCCGCGCAGCCCGCGCAGTGCATCCCGCGGACGGGGAGATCGCGGACGGCCACCACTCCGGAACCGGCCTCGGACGGGCTCAGGGCTTGTAGCCGTACTTCGCGGGGTCCGCCCTCATCTTCGCCATGTACTTCTCGGGATCGGCGTTGAAGTCGGTCTCGCAGCCCTTGCAGCAGAACGCGATCCGCTGGCCCTTGTAGTCCACGAAGCCGCCGACCGGCGTGACGGGGTTCTCCATGATCGGGCAGAGCCCGTTCACGCTGCCGGCCTCCGTCCGCGCGGTGGTGAGCTCGTCGGCCCCCACCGACTTCTTGCCACAAGCCCCCACGAGCAGCGAAGCGAGCAGGAGGGCGGGGACGGCGAACGCGGCGATGCGCATAGGAGGGCTCCGATCGTCGGTCAGCATCCCCCGCCGGGGAGGGTGAGTAAAGGAGGGCGCCGGGGGCACTACCGGAGCTGCACGCGAGGGGGTTCGAATCCGGCCACGTAGTGCAGTCGGCGCACCTAGGAGCGCAGGACCGCTCGCCATACGCCGAGCACGTCGCCGGCCTGGACGGGCGATTGGGGCGTCCCACGGACCTGGAGCTCAGCCCCGCCTCCGTGCATCGCCTCCCGATGTCGTTCCCACCAGCTCCGGAACTCCCCCAAGCCCGAAAGGGTCGCCCTCTCCATGACCGTCTCGGCTTCGATGGACTCGTCCCCCTGCCCATGCGACGAGGTGGTCTGGCTGCCGAACACCACCCGCATCGACCCGGCCCCCGTCTCTTCCTCCGCGTCGGACGCCTTCCCGACTGTCAACCGGACGAAGGACGACGTCGTCTGCACGTACGGGCCCGGGCAGCACGACTGGCCCGTCGGCCG
>JAYTCP010000740.1:0-8411 GCA_043736435.1 Planctomycetia bacterium
GGCGCTCAGTTCTTGAACATCGCCTTGATGTTCTTCTTCCCCTCGTCGTACTTCTTGAACCACTCGACGGGATCGCCGACCGTGTCCCCCGTCAGCTGGTCGAGGGCATGGCCGATGGGCTGGGAGAGGGCTCCCCATCGGGCCGTCGACTCGGGGCTCGCGTTCTTGCTCGAGCTGCGGCTCGGGACCATGTTCTTCCCGGCCTTCACGATCTCGGTGAGGATGAGCTCGCGCTGCTTGCTCTTGCCGTAGTTGCCGAGCGCGGCCACCGCCGCGGCCGAGAGGTCGACCTGCTTCGCCTTGCGGAAGGTCTCGAGGAGCTTCTCGATCGCCGCGTCGGGGTGGAGGAGGCCGACGGCCTTCACGAAGTCGACGTTCCAGCGCTCGGAGTCCTCGACATCGTCGGCGGGATAGGCGCCTTGGATCGCCTTCCATGCCTCCTTGCCGTCCTCGGTCTCCACCAGCGCGGTGAGCGCGGCGCCGCGCGCCGTCGTCATCTTGTTCTGCTTGATGACCCCGCCGAGGGCCTTCGCGATGGAGGTGCGCGCCGCGCCGTCCTGCGTCGACTTGTAGAGCGGGGGCAGAGCCTTCGCGGCCCTGACGATCGCCCCTTCGTCCTTGGCCTTGACGGCCGTGTCGAGCTCGAGGAGGAGCGCCTTCACCTCGCTCAGCGCGTCCGTGGCGGGTGCGGCGGCCGGGGGCTCGGCCTGCGCCGCGGGCGCGAACGACGGGATCGATGCGAATGCGGCCACGAGGGCGATGCGAGGGAGAAGCGCCATGGAAACCTCCGGAGGAACACCGGATTGTGCGTCCGGACGGGGCCTACGAGCCACGTTTTGCGTGGAGCGCCGGATCCCGCGTGCGGGACCGGCCCCCGAGGGTCAGCATATCCCGTACCGATCGGTGTCGAACCTCAGGGCGGCGTCAATTCGCCCAACCACCCGTAAGACTCCGCCTACTTCCCGGCCGGTCCCCGCAGGGCGCGCTTCACCAGCTCCCCCGTCTCGAGCTCCGCCGCCGCGGGGATGCGCCGCAGCCGCTCGGCGGCCTCGCCGGGATCGAGCCCCAGCGCCGTGAGGGCTGCGATCGCCTGCGCGACGGGTCCGGCGGCCGGCGCCGTGCCCCCGGCGCCCCCCCCCTCCGCGGCGAGCTTGTCCCGCAGCTCCACCACGATCCGCTCGGCGGTCTTCTTGCCGATGCCCTTGACGCGGGTGAGAGTCGCGACGTCGCCCGCGGCCACCGCGTTGCGCAGGTCGGCGGCCCTCATGCCCGACAGGAGCGCGAGCGCGATCGAGGGGCCGACCCCCGACACCGTCAGGCAGTCGCGGAAGAGCGCCCTCTCCTCCTCGCCGAGGAAGCCGTAGAGGCGCCACTCGTCCTCGCGCACGACGAGGTGGAGCTTCATCGTCACCTCGGCGCCGACGCCGGGGAGGCGCTCCGCCGTGGTGAACGGAACGTGGAGCGCGTAGCCTAGACCGCCGGCCTCGACGACGCACGACGTCGCGTCCTTCGACAGCAGGCGGCCCCGGAGGCTCTCGTACATCGAGGCGAGGATACCGAGCGGGGGTCCCAGCGACCCCGCGGGAAGAGTTCGGGGGCGCTGGGGGCCGGAGGGCGCCGCAGGCCCAGAGTCGTCTCCGAGCCGGAGGCGAGGACACGAGTCGAAGGGGTATCATCCGCCCGTCCCCCCGAGACCCCCGTCCATGAGCCAGAGAACCGCCGTCGTCGCGCTCCCGAACAAGGTCGGGGAACCCGTGACGGTGAGCGGCTGGATCTACCACCGGCGCACGGCCGGGAAGCTCTGCTTCCTCGAGATCCGCGACGGCAGCGGGATCGTCCAGGCCGTCCTCAAGCGCGGCGCGGTCCCGGACGCGGCGTTCGAGGCCGTCGAGAAGGCCCCTCTCGAGAGCAGCGTGTCCCTCGGCGGCACGGTGCGGGCCGACCCGCGCTCCCCCGGCGGCGTCGAGCTCTCGGTGACGGCGGCCACGGTCGTGGGCGCGTGCGTGGGCGAGTTCCCCATCGGCAAGAAGGAGCACGGGATCGGCTTCCTGATGGAGCAGCGGCACCTCTACCTGCGCTCCAAGAAGCCGACGGCGGTCCTCCGGATCCGGGCCGAGGTCGAGCGCGCCCTCCGGGAGTACCTCGACGCGAACGGCTACACGGCGGTCGACGCCCCCATCTTCACGCCCTCGGCCGCCGAGGGCACCGCCAACCTCTTCCGCGTCGACTACTTCGGCGAGCCCGCGTTCCTCTCCCAGACCGGCCAGCTCTACATGGAGGCCGCGGCCCAGGCCCTCGGGAAGGTCTACTGCTTCGGGCCCACCTTCCGCGCCGAGAAGAGCAAGACGCGCCGCCACCTGACCGAGTTCTGGATGCTCGAGCCCGAGATCGCGTTCGGCGACCTGGAAGAGGTCATGGCGCTGATGGAGGGGTGCGTCTCGCACGCGGTCGCCCGCGTCCTCGAGCGCCGACGCTCCGAGCTCGAGGTCCTCGAGCGGGACCCGAAGCGCCTCGAGTCGGTCAAGGCCCCGTTCCCTCGCGTCTCCTACGACGAGGCCCTCGAGCGGTTGCATGGCAGCGAGGCCTCCATCCCCTGGGGCGAGGACTTCGGCGCGCCGCAGGAGGACAAGATCTCGGCGCAGTACGACCGCCCGGTCCTGATCCACCGCTTCCCGACGAAGATCAAGGCGTTCTACATGCGCCCCGACCCGGCGCGCCCCGAGGTGGCCCTCGGGTGCGACCTGATCGCCCCGGAGGGGTACGGCGAGATCATCGGGGGCGGCGAGCGCGCGAGCGACCTCGCCTACCTCGAACGCAAGATCGCCGAGGAGGGCCTCCCGAAGGAGGCGTACGAGTGGTACCTCGACCTCCGCCGCTATGGAGCCTGCCCGAGCGCGGGCTTCGGCCTCGGCCTCGAGCGCACGGTGGCCTGGATCTGCGGCCTCGAGCACGTGCGGGAGGCCGCGGCCTTCCCCCGCACCCTGACCCGGGTGTACCCCTGACCCGGCCCCCGGTAAGACCCCCCTCGGGGCCCGAGGGCCCCACGTCCTCCCCCGCGAGCCTGGCCGGGTCCCCGGCGCCCCCCACCTCCCGCATCCTCCCTCTCGCGCACCGGCGTCCGCCTTCCGGCGCTCTCCTATGTGCGGCTCCGTGCGACCCTGAGGCCCCATGACCGACGCCGTGCTGACCCGGGAGGACGCCGCCCGCCGCATCCGCGAGGTCGAGGAGGCCGTGGCCGGGGTCGTCGTGGGTCAGCCCGAGGTCGTGCGACAGGTGCTCGCGTGCGTGCTCGCGCGGGGCCACGCCCTCCTCGAAGGGTCGCCGGGCCTCGGCAAGACGCTCCTCGTGAAGACGCTCTCGGCCGTGCTGGGAGTCTCGTTCAGCCGCATCCAGTTCACCCCGGACCTCCTCCCGGCGGACGTCACCGGCACCACGATCCTCGTGGACGGCGCCGAGGGGCGCCGGCTCGAGTTCCGGCCCGGACCGATCTTCGGGCACCTGGTCCTCGCGGACGAGGTGAACCGGGCGACGCCGCGCACGCAGTCCGCGCTCCTCGAGGCCATGCAGGAGGGGGCCGTCACCGTCGGGCGTGATCGGTGGTCCCTCCCGGCCCCCTTCTGCGTGCTCGCCACCCAGAACCCCATCGAGATGGAGGGCACCTTCCCCCTGCCCGAGGCCCAGCTCGACCGGTTCCTGGCGAAGATCGTGGTGCTGCCCCCGGACGAGGCCGCGTTGGTGGAGGTCTTCCGCCGCACGCGCGACGCCGCGCCCGCGACGCCCGCGGTGACGCTCCCGAAGGAGGAGTTCGACGCCCTGATCGCGGCGGTGAGCGCCGTCGAGATCGCGGAGCCGCTCCTGCGCCAGGTGGCCCGCATCGTGCGCGCGACCGATCCGCGGGGCAGCGGGGCGACGTCGGCCGCGCGATCGAGCCTGCGGCTCGGCGCGTCGCCGCGGGCGGGCGAGGCCCTCTGCCGCCTCGCGCGGGCGAGCGCGCTGCGCGCGGGCCGCGGGACCGTCGATGCGTCCGACGTGGCGGGCTGGGTGATGCCGGTGCTGCGTCACCGCCTCCTGCCCTCGTTCGAGGCGGAGGCGCGGGGCCTCGTGGGCGACGCGCTGGTGGCGGACGTGCTCCACGACCTGCCGGACCTGCCCCGCGAGGTCGAGCTCCTCCTGGCCACGATCGAGCCGGCGTAGCCCTCGGAGACCGCGGGAACCGCGGGGACCGGCCCGGCCGCCCCGAACGCAACCGGGCCCGCCATCTTGCGATCGCGGGCCCGGAAAGAGCGAGACGGGACTCGGCGCTTACTGCGAAGCCGTCGAGGCCACGTAGCGGACGCCGGGGATGGGCACCGGGCTGTAGAAGTTCCGCGTGCCCGACACCGAGTCGATCACGTCGACACGGCCCGCGCCGCGGGCGCAGACGTAGAGGTCCACGGACGGGGCACCGGTGTTGTCGTCCTGCGAGCCGCCGAAGTTGACCGAGAACGGCGCCACCACCTGCTCGGTGCCGGTGTACCAGCAGGGCTGGGGCGTGAACGCGACCCCCTTCGTGGGGCAGACGATCGAGAAGAGGATGCAGATCTGGCCGGCCTGGAGCGGCGAGACCACCGACGGACGGTGGGCCACGGCGACCGGGTTCGCACCCGTCGCGAACTCGCGGATGATGCGGGGACCCGTGGCGCGCGTCGTCGACGGCGCCATGCCCAGCGTGACGACCTGGTTCTTCGTCGAGCCCGACTCCGCGAGCGCGAAGAACGCGCCCGTGGCCGAGAACGTGAAGATCTCGTCGAGGCCCGCCGGCGCGTCGAAGCCCGAGAGCTCGCCCGTGAGCGAGTCGGGACGGGCGTTGTTGGACAGGCCCGTGCCGCAGCCGGGGCCGGCCGTGTAGTAGGTCACCTTGCCGTCGCCGGGGATGCCCGAGCCGCCCTCGGAGATGGCGGCGTACATCAGGACCGGCTCGACCGGACTCGGCTGGTAGCAGGCGGTGACCGAGATGTCGTTGGGGATCGCGTTGCTGCCCAGCGCGAACTGCTTGATGGCCGCGCCCGTGCCCAGGTTCGTCGTCGTGAGGACGCCGTCCGTGAACAGGGTGATGAAGATCAACGGGGTGCCGGGGCCGCCGAAGACGTACTCGCGGTTGTACGCGCCGTTGACCGGCGCGGTGATGGAGATCGACTTCGGGGTGTTGCCCGTGGGCGAGACCTCGCTCACGAAGATCGGGCCCGTCAGCACCTGGAGGCCCGGCGCGATGTTGTTCACGTCGAAGACCGTGAACGTGTTGGCCGACGAGTTCGTCGCCAGCAGCACGTTGGCCGCCTGGCCGCCGCCCGTCTGGTTGGACAGGCCGCCCGGGCTCGGCGTGTTGATCAGCGCCACCGGCAGCGACGTGCGGGTGTTCATCACCACGATCTGACCGGACTGGAACGACTGGATGTAGGCGAACGTGTGGCACGACGCGCCGCTCGTGCGGGAGTCGACCGAGATCTCGAGCGGGTCGAACGACAGGCCGAGGTTCTGCTTCGTCGTGATGCGGTCGTTCTGGTCGACCAGGACGTTCTGGATGATCGGCGTGGTCTGGAGGCCCCGGAACGTGAGCGCGATCTCCTTCTGGTTGATCGTGTCGATCACGCCGACGCGATCGGACGCCGAGTAGTAGATGCCGTACTCGGGCTCCGGGTTCGACGGCAGGTTGGGGGGCGCGATGGTCTGGAACTGGAAGACGTAGGAGAGCAGGAGCTTCCGGCCGCTGCGGTCCGTGATCGGCGCCGTGTTGGCGCCGTCGTCGCTGCCGACGACCGTCACCTGCACCTGCGTCCCGAACGGCAGGCCGCCCTGCGTCGCGTCGGCACGCCAGATGATCTCGAAGCCGTTGCTCGGGAGACTCGACGCGTCGAGGAGGCTCTTGAGCTTGGGGAAGCCGGGGGCCGGGGCGATCGCGGGCGGCGCGCCGCCACCGGGGATGAAGGCGCCGGCGTCGACCACCTGGATCGTGTTCGTCGAGACCGTCGCGGACGCGATCGACTCGCTGAAGCGGATGAGGATGTCGGGGCTGGTCGGGCCGAAGATCCGGGTCCGCACGTCGGCCACGTTGGTCTGGCCGGGCTGGGGCGCCGGCGGAGCCGCACCCGCGCCCACGCCCGACGCGCCGTTCACCGGCACCGTCGTGACCACGATCGGGTCGATCGTGTCGGCGAGGCCCACCGTGAAGCTCGCGAAGACCGGCGTCTTGTCGACCGGATCCCCCTCGATGCTCTTCAGGTTCGCGAAGATGCCGACCGAGTACTGGCCGTCCGCCAGGGGCAGGGTCGCGGGCGTGAAGATGATCCGGTCGTCGAGGACCTCGACGCCGTTCACCGCCGGAGTGAGGGGGATGTTCCCGGTGCCGGGGATGAACTGGAGGAACTGGACCGCCGACAGGTCGAGGCCCAGGGCCGCGTTTCCGCCGATGAAGGCCGACCGGGCGTCGAGCTTGGTCGTGCCCTGGAAGAACACGACGATCTTCCCGGGGTAGGCGGGATCCGTGTTCACGGTCAACGCACCGTCGGTGTAGGTGGGGTTGGCTTGGCCCGTGTCCGTGTTGATCGGGCTCATGGTCGGCGAGAACTGCACGACCACCGGGTGGGGCACGTTGCTCCCAGCCGGCGAACCGGAGGGTCCGCCACCGCAACCGGCCGTCAGCCCCGTGGCCAGGGCCAGGGCGACAGTCCTCCGCAGAAGTGCCGTCCGCAGGAATACGTTTCGGTCTGACATCCGCAGACTCCTAGCCGGGGGGACCCGAGGGTCTTGGCGTTATAAGGATTTGCGCTTGCGCGCGCAAGCAAAAGGACCCGATCGCCGCCGCCCGTCCCTGCGAGGACCGACCCGACCGCGACCGAGGGCTTCTTCAAACGCGTGAAACCCTCCAGCGCAATCGCCATGCCACCTCTCACACTTGGGCGAGGAGTCGAACCGACGCGGGGCACGACGGTTACGTCGATTCAGGGCGGGCCCCCGCTCAGGGCGCGGGGCATCGTGCGATTCTGCTACAGCCGCCACCGTCCCTCGGGTCTAAAGTCCCGTGCTCCTCCTCCCCCGTTCGGTATGCTGCGTGCAACTCCCCCGCGCCCCCCGGAGCCCCGCGATTCCCGCCCTCCCCCGAGCCCTCTGGGTCGTCCTGGCGCTCGCCGCATTTGGCGGGCTCCCCTTCCTCACGGCCCGCGCCGCCCGGGCGGACGAGTGTAACGACCTCCTCGCACAGGCCGAGACCCTGATTGCCCAGGGGGAGAGGGCGAAGGATCCCGCCCCCCTCCGTCAGGCCTTGCGCCTGCTCGACCGCGCGGAACAGGCGTGCCCTTTCGAGCCCCAGGCGCCGTTCATGGCGGGGCTCACCTTCGTCCTCCTCGGGGACCGGGGGGGAGCCCACGCGGCGGGCCGGCGGCTCCTCGGCCTCCTCCGCCAGCTGAGCCTCCAGCAGAATCGCCCCGCGTCGGAGGCCGACTTCGACTCCCGCGTCCTCTACCTGTCGGGCCTCGTCAAGCTGCGCCTGGAGAACGACCCCGTGGGCGCCGAGCGCCAGCTCGCCCTCGTCCGCGAGCGGACCCCCGCGTTCATGGCCCAAGCGGTTCAGTCCGCCCTCTACGCGGCCGTCCTCCAGGTCGGTGGTCGGCAGATGCGCCAGGGCGACTTCGAGGCGGCCGCCAAGAGCATGCGCCAGGCGGCCCTCTTGGCCGGCGACGACGCCGCGCGCCGCGACGCGGCCCAGCGCAACCTCGCGCAGGTCTACAAGGCCGGCAATCGCTACCCCGAGGCCGAGAGGATCCTTCTCGAGCTGGCCCGCGAGTACCCGCGGGACGTCGTCGTCCAGTTCGCCCTCGCGAGCACCTACGCCGACCAGTACAAGTTCGGCGACGCGATCCGCGCGTGGCGCACCGTGATCCGGCTGATCGACGAGAAGACGGACGTCGACCCGCGGGACCTCGCGCAGCTCACGGAGGTGCGCCTGCGCTACGGGGTCTCGCTGATCCTGAGCACCCAGGACCCGGAGGTCCGGCAGGAAGGGCTCCGCGTGCTGGAGGCCTACGTGAAGGCCCATCCCGACGACGGGCGGGGCTGGTCCCAGCTGGGGAGGCTCCTCCACGAGGAGTTCGAGGGCCACGCCCGCGCCGCAGAGTGCCTCGAGAAGGCGCTCGCCCTCGACCCCTGGTGCGAGCGGACCCTGAGGCTCCTGGTCACGATCTACACCATCCACGTCCCCAATCCCGGGAGGGTCGCGAGGCTCACGCATTGCCTCGAGACGAACTCGGACCGCCGCAAGGCCGAGATGGAGCTCCGCAAGAAGATCCGGACCGACGCGACCGACGGCTGTTGGTGATCGCGGCGGCCGGGCGGCCCCCCGCCGCGCTCCCCCTCCGCCCCCTCCCCCCCACGCCCCC
>JAYTCP010000741.1:0-5759 GCA_043736435.1 Planctomycetia bacterium
GGGGCGGGGGGGGCGGGATCGCATCGGGCGAGGCCGCGGGCGCGGGGGACGGCGGTGCCGCGGCGGCGTCGAGACCGCGGGTCTCGTATGGGGGCAGGGGCAGCGTCGTCTCGGCAGAGGCCGTGCGCACGCCGCCATGGAGCGCCGCAAGCGCCCCGGCGACCCACATCACGCGCCCGATCGCGATCGGCACCCGAGCCATGCGCAGTTCCTCCACCGACGGACCTCGGCATCCGGATGGAGACCGGAGCGGTGGCGGCTGTCCGGAATCGACGGCCGCGAACCGGCCCCCGGCGCCCCCCCACTTGGATGCCGGATCGCCGCCCGCGCGTGCTCCTCCTACGCGGGCGACACGGCGAGGCAGGTGAGGTCGTCGGCCTGCGGGACGTTGCCGGTGAAGCCGACCACGGTCTTCGTGAGCCGTTCGACGAGCTCGCCGGGCGCGCCCCCGTCGCGCGAGAGCGTCTCGAGGAGGCGCTCGTCGCCGAAGCGGTCGCCGCCGGGGCCGACCGCGTCGAGGAAGCCGTCGGTCAGGATCACGAAGGTCTCGCCGGGCGCGAGGGTCCGTCGCGAGGCGCCGTACGCCTGGCCGGGGACGATCCCGAGGGGGAGCCCGACGCCGTCGTCCCACCGCGACACGCCTGCCGTGGCGTCGCGCACGTACGGCGACAGGTGGCCCGCGTTGCCGAACGTGATCGCGTGGGCCGCGGGCTCGTAGACGGCGTAGAGGAGCGTCACGAACATGCCCCGCGTGGAGCGGCGGGCCACGATGTCGTTGACCGCGGCGAGGGTGCCCGCGACGTCGTCGTGGAAGAGCGCCTCGTACCGCACGTCGGACAGCAACCGAGCGCCGAAGAGGGCCGCGGGGATGCCCTTGCCGCTCACGTCGCCCACGACGAGCCCGATGCGGCCGTCGGGGAAGGGGATCACGTCGTAGAGGTCGCCGCCCACCTGGAGCGCGGCGACCGTCGCGACGGCGCCGGACAGGCCCAGGACCTCGGGAAAGGTGCTCGGGAGGAACGTCTGCTGGATCTCGGCGGCCGTCTCGAGCTGGCGGCGCATGCGGTCGCGCTCGATCTCGGCCTGCTCGAGGCGGACGCGCTCGAGCGACACGGCGGCCTGCGCGGCGAACGCCTCGACCAGCGGCACGTCGCGCTCGGAGAACCGGCGCGTGATCGCGTTGCTGTCGACGTAGATGACGCCGAGGATCCCACGCCCGGTCTTGAGCGCCACGCACAGGATCGTGCGCAACGACAGGTTGATGATGGACAGGCGCGCGTGGTACGCGTCGGACGTCGCGGCGTCGTCGATGAGGCGGGTCTCGCCGGTCTCGGCGACCTCCTTCACGACGCTCTCGCTCACGCGGAACTTCGCGGCCTCGAGGGGACGTCCCTTGCGGTCGCGGGCCATGGCGAAGCGCAGGCCCTCGCCCTCCTTCAGCATGAGGAAGCCGCGGTCGGCCTTCGTCACGCTGACGAGGCTGTCCACGACGGCGGCGAGCAACGACTCGGGATCGCGCTCGGCGTTGATGCGCCGGGAGACCTCGAGCAGCAGGCGCATGCCCTCGGCGTCGAGCCGCTGCTCGGCGGGCGTGGGGTCCGGGGCCCGGGGATCGGGGGGCTTGGGGTCGCTGCCGGTGCTCACGCAAGACCTCCGGAGGCGCGGGACGGCGGACCGACGGGGAGCGCGCCCAGGAGCGAGGCGCGCACCGTGGCGGCGGAGAGGGCGCCGCCCGAGGTCGCCTCGGCGCAGAGCTCGACGACGTCGTGGGCCTTGCTCCGGTCGAGGACGCCGAGGCTCTCCGCCTCGGCGGCGGCGGGACGCAGGCGCCCGACGGCGGCCTCGAACGCCGCGCGGTCGCCCTTGCGGGCGCCCTCCCGCGCGAGCTCGAAGGCGGCGGCGAGGCGGCGGCGGGCGTACCCGGACCGGATCGCGTCGGGGAGGTCGTCCGCGGCGGCGGCGGCGGCCTCGAGCGCCTCGAGCGCGGCGGCGGACGCGCCGCGGACCCGCCGCACGTCGCCGAGGGCGGCCCACGCTTCGGCCGAGCTGGGCGTCCGACGGACGGTCTCGGCGAGGATCGCCTCACCGGCCTCGGGCTCGCCGGAGGCGGCCAGCGCCGACGCGAGGGCGATCCGCAGCTCGAGCCCGTTCTCCCCGAGGCCGCGGGCGCGCTCGAGGACCTCGCGCGCCTCGGCGGCGCGGCCCGTCGCGAGGAGGAGCCGACCGAGGTTCGTGTGGCCCGTGGCGAAGCGGGGATCGGTCTCGAGGGCGCGGCGCAGGGCCGTCTCCGCGCCGAGGGTGTCGCCCAGCCCGTGGCGCGCGACCCCCAGGTTGTTCCAGGCCTTCGCCCGACGGGGCTCGAGGGCCACCGCCTTCGTCGCTGCCTCGGCGGCGCCCGCGAGGTCGCCGGCCGCGATCTGGACCGCCGACAGGTTGTGCCAGGCGCGTGCGCGCTGCGGGTTCTCGGCGCACGCCCGCCGGTACGCCTCGATGGCCCCCGTACGGTCACCGCGCCGCCAGCGGGCGTTGCCGAGCTTGAACCAGGCCCCGGCATCGGTGCCGTCCTCGGCCACCGCGCGGGCAAACAGGCGCGCCGCATCCGCATATTGGGCGGCTTCGTAGGCGCGCTCTCCCGCGCGAAGGGATTCGGCATTGGAGGGGGCGCCTTGCCCGTCCGGCGGCATTCCGGCAGTCTACCCGGGGCCGACCGGACCGGGGGCGGCGCATCCGCCGGACCCGGCGCCCCCCCGTCCGGCCCTGTTCGGGCCGGGATGCCCCCCCATCCGACCGTCCTTCGGACCCAGGCGGCGGCCGATCCACCGCGGCCAGGCGCCTCGGCACCCCGCGCACGGGGGAAGGTGCGTCGCCCGGCGGGTCGTTGCTATCGTCCGACCGGTCCGTCGCCGGGCGGCTCGCGTGATCCCGGCGGGGAGCGTCTCCATGATCCAGGGTCGCGACGTCGTCACCCTCGACACGTTCTCCGCCGAGGAGATGCGGTACGTCATCGAGCGCGCCCGCGCCATGAAGGCGGAGGGATTCGGCCTGCCCCTCCAGGGCCGCGCGCTCGCCATGGTCTTCTTCAACCCGTCGCTGCGCACCCGCGCCTCGTTCGCCATCGCCTTCAGCAGCCTCGGCGGCACCGTCATCGACCTCACGGCCGAGCGCGACATCTGGAACCTCGAGCTACGCGAGGGCGCCGTGATGGCGGGCGCGGCCGAGGAGCACGTGAAGGACGCGGCCCGCGTCCTCTCCGAGTATGCCGATGCGATCGCGATCCGCAGCCTGGCCCGCCACGACGACTGGGCCATGGAGCGCCGCGACCTCGTGCTGATCTCGTTCCAGAAGCACTCGACCGTGCCGCTCTTCAACATGGAGAGCGTCCTCGAGCACCCCTGCCAGGCCTGGGGCGACGCGCTCACCCTGGAGGAGGAGTTCGGCGACCTCCGGGGCAAGCACCTCGCGCTCACCTGGGTCTACAGCCCGAACGCGCGCCAGCTCGCGGTCCCCCACGCGATCGCGCTCATGGCCGCGAAGATGGGCATGCACCTGACGATCTGCCACCCCGAGGGCTACGAGCTCGATCACGGCGTGCTCGAGGTCGTCGCGCGCAACGCCCGCGAGGGCGGCGGACGGGTGCGGTTCACCCCCGACCTGAAGGACGCCGTCGCGGGCGCCCACGCGGTCTACGCGGCCTCCTGGGGCAGCTCGAACCTCCACGGCCGACCGGACGAGGAGCGCCTCCTCCGCAGCCGCCACACCGACCGCCGCATCACCGCCGATCTCATGAGCAAGACCGACCAGGGCCGCTTCCTCCACTCGATGCCGATCCGCCGCAACGTGGAGGCCGACGACGTGGTGATCGACGGCGCCCACAGCCTCCTCATCCGCCAAGCGGGCAACCGCCTCCACATCCAGCGCGCGCTCTTCTCCGAGGTGCTCGCGTAGCGGGGCGGCGCCCCGCGCGTCAGCGGCCGCGGGCGGCGACGGCGGTGACGAGGAGGAAGAGGCCGACGAGCGCGATGGAGCCGCCCACGGCGTAGGTGAGGATCGCGGGCCACAGGATCACGGAGAGGCCGGCGGCGGCGACGAGCGCGCCCGAGAGCGCCGTCCCGGCCCGCCAGCGCAGGGAGCGCCCGGGATCCCGGGGGCCGACGGGTGGGGAGATCGGGGGGGCGCCGGGGGCCATGACGGCGTGAGGCTACTCGCCACGGCGGCGGGCCGGTAGACCGGTCCACGACGGCCGATTCGCACCGTCCACGGCGGGGTGGAAACGGCTGGGACGCTCCCGCGTCCGGCCGTAGGGTGGCCGTTCCTCCCGCCGAGACGAACGCCGATGGCCGACAAGCAGAACAAGCTCGCCGAGAACGCCCCCGGGAAGTTCTACGTCGACGACCAGTGCATCGACTGCGACGCCTGCCGCGAGACGGCCCCCGACTTCTTCAAGCGCAACGACGAGCGCGGCTACTCGTTCGTCTACCGGCAGCCGACCACCGAGGACGACAAGGCGCTCTGCGACGAGGCCCTCGAGGGCTGCCCGGTCGAGGCCATCGGCGACGACGGGGAGTAGGCGACGCTGAACGCCTCCCCCGGGGAGAGGGTCAGCCGAGCTCCGAAGCCAGATCGCCCATGGCCACGACGCGAATCTGGTCGTCGAGGTCGTAGGATCGATCGCCCGGGTAGATCACCCAAAGGCGGTCCAGGCGCAGCGTCTCGATGGCTGAGCGCATGGAGGCCGTGCTCGTGGGCGCATCCGAGGACTTGACCTCGAAGCCCAGCCTCTTCCCGCCGCGAAGCAGGAACAGATCGAGCTCCGCGCCCGAGTGGGTGCCCCAGAAGTACGCGTCGGTCGTCCGCAGGATCCGGAGGATCTGATCGACGACGAATCCTTCGAAGGACGCGCCGAGCTTCGGGTGCCCCGACAGATCCTCCGGCGTGGGCAGCCCCAGAAGAGCGTGGAGGAGGCCGGTGTCCCGCACGTAGATCTTAGGGGACTTCACCTGTCGCTTCCCGATGTTCTCGAACCACGGAACGAGCTGCCGCACGACGTACGACCCCGTGAGGATGTCGAGGTACCGCCGGGCCGTGGGCTCGGACGTCCCCATGGCGCGCGCGAACTCCGCTGCGTTCCATGTCTGACCGTGGTAGTGGGCGACCATCGTCCAGAAGCGGCGAAGGGTCGTGGACGGGATGCTGATCCCGAGCTGGGGCACGTCGCGTTCGAGATACGAGGTGATGAAGTCCGTCCGCCACGCGAGGCTCTCCCGCTCGGTCCGCGCCAGGAACGAGCGCGGGAAGCCTCCCCGCGACCAGAGTCGACGCCAGAGGTCCAGGCCCGACTCCGTGACGTCGAAGCCGCTCATCTCCACGGATCGAACCCGACCCGCTAGGCTCTCCGAGACGCCGCGCACGAGGGTCGGCGACGCGCTCCCGAGCACGAGGAACCGGGCGGGGACCGGATGGCGATCGGCGAGGACGCGGAGCACCTCGAAGAGCCCCGGGAGCCGCTGGATCTCGTCGATCACGACGAGTCCGCGCATCGCGCCCAGCGTGCGCTGCGGCGACTCGAGGCGCGCCACGTCGACCGCATCTTCCAGGTCGAAGAAGCGTTCGCGCTCGTCGCCCACGATTCGGCGAGCCAGGGTCGTCTTGCCGCATTGGCGAGGCCCCAGCAGCGCGACCACCGGGCTCTCGCGGAGGGCCGTCCGGACCGCTCGTTCGAGGACGGGACGCTCGATCATGGGGATATCGTACATTGAACA
>JAYTCP010000742.1:0-1576 GCA_043736435.1 Planctomycetia bacterium
AGGTCGACGCCGTCCGCCGGCCCCTTGCCCTCGTCGCGCTCGAGCCCGCCCTCGATGTCCAGGCAGAAGCCGCCGTCGTAGTAGTTGCCCGTCGGGTCGTCGAAGCTCCTCCGCAGGAAGCGCTTGTCGTGGCCCTCCTTGAGCACGTAGAGGCCGAGGTCCTTGCCGTTCAGCCAGACGCGCGCGTGGGTGACGCGCGGCGCGGGGAGGCCCGCGGCCCGGAAGATCTCCGCGCCCAGGTGCTCGTGGAGGTACGTGTCGTCCTGGACGGAGTTGTTCAGGTAGAACTTCTCGAGGCCGTGGAAGGGCGTGTCGCCGCCGAACTTGTCGAGCTTCACCGTGAAGGCAGGCTTCTGACCGAGGTCGCGGAAGCTCCCGGCCGCGCCCTTGAGCTTCACCCCCACGCCCTCGTAGAGCGTCTTGTCGTTCTCCCTCACGGTGCACCGGACGAAGACGCGGGGATCGGACTTCCACGTCGCGAGCTCTTCGTCGATCACCGTGATCTGGAGGCGCGGGACGCCGCCGCCCTTGAAGAAGACCGCCGTCGCGTCGGGCTTCGGCTCCGCCGCGTCGCCGGCCCGAGCCGGAGGCGCGGCGGGCTCCAAGGAGAGCGCCGCGAGCAAGAGAGCGGCGAGCAGGGGACTCGCGGGGCGCGACGGGCTCACGGTTCCCTCAGGTCGACGGACTGCACCCCGTCCCGTGCGGCGAGCTCCTCGGCGATGCGGCGGGCATCCTGCGGGGAGACGGCGAGCTCGTAGCGGTAGTCGGCGGCGGCGCCCTGGCGAGCGGTCGAGACGCCGACCAGACGCGCGACGATGCCCCGCCGCGCGAGACTCTCCTGGACGACCGCGTCCACGTCGTGGCCGAGGCCGACCCGCACCTCGAGCCGCATCGAGGAGACGGCGGAGGGGGCGAGGCGCTGCCAGCGGTGGAGGACCACGGCGACGACGCTCACGAGCGGGACGCCCACGCCGCAGACCGCGAGGTTGCCGGCGCCCGCGCCCATCCCCGCCACCACCGCGAAGACGATGAAGACGGTGTCCCGCGTGTCCTCGACCAGGGTCCGGAAGCGCACGATGGAGAGGGCGCCGACGAGCCCGAAGGCGCGCGCGACGTTGTCGTCCACGATCAGCGTGGTCATCGCGACGAGGACCGGGAGGAGCAGCAGGGAGAACACGAGCGGCTGGCGGGCCCTCGTCGCGCCGGCGCGTCCGTCGGAACGGACCCACGCGATCGCGCCCCCGAGAAGGAGGGCGAGCGCGAGCCGGAGCGCGACGGTCGTCACGTGCTCGGCGTCCGCGGGTAGGCCGAAGTCGAGCCAGGAGGAGGCGATCACGTGCGGACCCCCGCGAGGACCCCGGCGGTGGCGAGCGCGCGCCGGCACTTGGAGAACGACGCGGGCTCGAGCCGCATCTCGGCCACGAGGGCGCGGAGGGGCGCGGGGAGGCCCTCCGGGAAGCGGGCCTCGACCAAGACCAGGCCCCGGAGCTCGTCCGCCCCGCTCACGACGGGTCGGGGCGACCAGGTCGCTTCCAACGCGCCGCGGACTTCCCGGTCGAAGGTGATACGCACCCCC
>JAYTCP010000743.1:0-6122 GCA_043736435.1 Planctomycetia bacterium
ACGGGGGTGGGCACGCCGATCGCGAGGGCCTGGATGCCCGGCGTCACCAGGTCGAGGTCCTTCTGGACGACCTCCTCCGTGAACCACTCGTAGGCCGAGAGGAAGCTCGAGGTTCCGTCATCGCTGATGACGTACAGCCACGTCGAGGTCGGCTCGCGCACGATCGCACGCACACGGTCGCTGCCCCCCGGCAGGCCGCCGACGTTGTCGAGCACCGGGATCGTGAAGCCGTCGCCGATGTCGTCGACGCGGCTGCGGACGATGCCCGCCGTGCCGGGATAGCCCTCGAGCCCCGTGACGACGAACGCGCCGCTGGGCACGACGAGGATCGGGCCCGGGCGCCCCTGGAACGTCTCGCGCTCGGTGCCCTGCGCGCTGAAGTCGGGCCGCGCGTAGGTGAGACCCTGCGTGGTCTCGTCCGAGAGCGCCATGAAGATCCAGTCGTTGATCTCGTCGAACGAGCAGTCGCCGGCGCCGCCGGGCATCGGGTAGGCGTCGACGCCCGGGTTCGGGCCGGCGTCCCGCTCGGTGAACGTGGCCTCGTCCAGCACGGCGAGGAGCCCACCGCCCGCCCCGTCGGAGTACGGGACGACGAGGCGGTCGCGGCGCGGGTCGATCACGGGGCGGAAGGTCGCGGGCGACCCCGCCAGGGGCGTCACCAGCTCTAGCGACGACGTCTGCGTGACCGTGGCGGCATCGACGCGGTGCACGCGCAGCCGGCCCGTGCCGGCGTCGAGGGCGGTCGCGTAGACGGTCCTCCCGTCGCGGGAGACCGCGAGCCCTCCCACGCTCCGGGTGCCCGTCTCGCCCGAGAGCGGGACGATCGAGATCGTCGCGTCGCCCGGCTGGAACGTGCCGAGCTCGTCGTCGCCCGCGGCGATCCGGTCGAGCCACACCCACACGCGACGGTCGGTCGCGACGGGGAGCGAGGCGAGGAACCCTGCGGGCGGGGTGATGGTCGCGAGGCTCGCCCCCGTGGCCGTGTTCACCCGGTACGCGTTGCCGTCGGTCGCGGTGACGTAGAACTCGGGCGCGGACCCGACCGTGAAGAAGAAGCCCACCTCGTCGAGGATGTAGTGGCGGGCGGCATTGATCACCGCCCCCTCCTGGACGACGCACTCGTGGAGGCGGCCGGGGATCAGGGCTCCCTCCGCGATCGGGGCCACGAAGATCGATCGGGGGTCGGAGAGGTCCGCGTAGGCGCGGCACGGGATGGCATCGATGGGGTTCTGGGCCGCCAGGCGCACCGCGAACTCGTTGAGGATCGTGATGGGCTCGTCGTAGGTCACCCGGATCGCCCCGAGCCAGCCGACGACGACGGCGTTGCCGGCGGGGAACGTCGAGGCGACCGCCGGGCGCTGCTGGACCTCGCCGAAGCGCCCGCAGGACGTGCTCGAGAGGAGGGCGGCGGCGAGGGCGAGGCAGGCGAGGGGAGGCGTTCGGTGCACGGGCGGAAGATACCCCGAGGCCCAGCGGGGACCACCCCGGCGCGGGCGACGGGGAGCGGGGGGAAGAGACAGGGGACCGCAGGCCGTGCGGCCCGAGTCGGGCCCGACCGGGGGCCGCCCCCCCGGGGACCGTCCCTCCGCCGACGTACGCTCCTCCGCGTGATCGCGGTGGACGCACTCACCGTCGAGCGGGACCTCGCCTTCGCGGCCGTCGGCCGGGTCCTGTGCCTACCGTCGTGGCCCGCGGTCCCGGTGGGATGGCACCGCCGCCTGCGCCGGGCCGGGCGCGCGGTGATCGAGCGCAGGGCCGGCCGCCTCTTCCAGGCGACGATCGAGCTCTCGCCCTCCTACTTCGAGGTCTATCCCGACGATCTGCCGGGGATCCTGGTCCACGAGGCGGTCCACGTGGGCCTCGCGCACCTCGGTCTCCCCTTCGGCCACGGCCCGGTGTTCCGGCGCGCGTGCCTGGCGGCGGGCGGCCGCCTCCACAGCCGCGACATGCCGGGGCGGGTCTATCGCTATCGCTGCCCCGTGTGCGCCGAGACCCTCGAGCGACGCCGCCGTCCGAGCGGCGACCGCTGGTGCGCGCGATGCGCAGCGGCCGCGACCCACGGAGGCGAGGCGGCGTTCGCGCGTGCCCGCGCCCTCGTGCTCGTGGGGGTCGCCTTCCGGGGTCGCGAGCTGCTGCTGCGCCCGGCGGGCGGGCCCGGCGGAGACGCCCCGACGTGCGCCCCGTCGCCGCTTCCCGCTCCCGGTTGACAAGGCCCCCCGCCCGTGGTGCCGTTCGCGGGGAATCCTGTCGGTTTCCGTCCGGGTCGCCCTCGAGGTGAAGTCATGGCGCGTCCTCTCCTTCGCTCCGCGTGGGCTCGCCGCTCCGCGTGGGCTCGCCGCTCCGCGTGGGCTGGCCGCTCCGCGGTAGCCGGGTTGTCGGCCCTCCTGCTCGTGGGAACGGTCACGGCCTACGCCGGTCCGGAAGGTCGCCGCGTCCCGGAGGTGATCGACCTCCCCGTCGCCGCCGCGCAGTCCGAGCTCTTCGCCGCGGGCTTCACCGCGGTGATCGAGGAGGTGCCCGGGGATCCGGAAGGCACGGTGGCCCGCCAGTCGCCCGGCGGCTTCGCGTTCGCGTCGGGCGGGAACGTGACGATCTACGTGCGCCGCGGCCGCGGCAGCGTTCCTCCCCCCGTCGCTCCGCAGCCGCCGCCGACGGGTCCGACGCCTCCGCCCGTGCGCCCGACGCTGCCGCCGCCTTCCGGCGAGGTCCTGCGTCTGCCGAGCGTCGTGGGCCGCAGCGAGGCCGAAGCCACGGACATGCTCCGCCCCTGGCGCGTCACGATCACCAGCGTCGAAGGCAACCCGCAGAACGAGGGCTACGTCGTCCGCCAGGATCCGGCCGCCGGCTCCGCCCGCGCGGCCGGCTCCGTCGTCGAGATCACGGTGGCCCGCGGGGCCGCCGCGAGCGCGCCGGGCACGGCGACGATCCCGAACGTGGTCGGCTTGCCCCAGGAAGCCGCCCAGCAGGCCCTCGCCTCCGGCCAGCTCGTCCCGCTGGTCAACCTCGTCGCGGGCGATCCCAGCAAGGCAGGGTTCGTCGTCTCCCAGGAGCCGGCCGCGGGCACGGTCGTCGCGCGGGACAGCAACGTCGTGATCAACGTGGGGCGCGCGGCGGCCTCCACCCTCGCCGAGGTCGAGACCCCCGACGTCGTGCGCATGGGCGAGCTCGAGGCCCGCTCCCGCCTCTCCTCGCTCGGCCTCGGCTTCTCGGTGACCGACCGCCTTGCCGCCGCCGAGGACGCCGGCAAGGTCCTCGAGCAGGATCCCGCGCCGGGCACGCGCCTCCAGCGCGGACGCTCGATCGCCCTCATCATCGGGCGCGGGCTCCTGCTCCCGATCCGCATCCCCGAGACCGTCGGCATGGACGCCGCGGGGGGGCGTCGCGCCCTCGAGGAAGCCGGCTTCGTCGTGGAGGAGGTCCCCGCGAACACGCTGCCCTCGAACGCCGGCCGGGTGATCGCGACGGAGCCCCCCGCGGGCGCGCCGCTGACGCGCGGCGCCGCGGTCCGGCTGACCGTGGGTCGGACCGCGGGCCCGATCCCCATGTCCGGCACCGTGCCGGGCGTCGTCGGTCGCCTCGAGGCCGATGCGCGTCGCGAGCTCGCCACCGCGGGCTACGGCGCCCGCTCGACGCAGGTGGTCGGCAACCCGGCCGAGGCCGGGCGCGTGCGCTCCCAGTCGCCGATGCCGGGCATGCAGGCTCCGCGCGGCACGGACGTCCTCCTCGAGATCGTCTCGGGCGGGGGCATCGTCCCGCCGTCCGGCGGACAGGGCATCCCCACCCCCAACTACGTCGGCATGGACCTGGGCGCAGCCCAGCAGGATCTCCAGCGCCGGGGCCTCCAGCTGGCGGTGGCGTTCGTCACGGCGACCCCCGAGGGCCGGATCATCTCGCAGTCGCCCGTCGCGGGCGTGCCGATGGCCGCGGGCGGCGTCGTCTCGCTGACGGTCGCGAAGGCCCCCACCCTCGGGCCGGTGGAGCTGCTCTACCCCGACGACAAGGCGTCCCTGCCGCGCAACCACGGCGTGACCTTCAGCTGGCGCGCGGTCCCCGGCGCCGACGACTACGAGTTCGAGACGCAGGTCTACCAGGACGACAAGTGGGTCCCGGGCGCCAAGGGCGTCATGCGCGAGACCCACGTCCAGTTCAAGCGGCCCGAGCGCCTCATCCACGTCTGGCACGTCCGCGCGCGCAAGGCCAACGGCGCCATCCTCGGCCCCTGGAGCGAGTGGCGCAGGATGACGATCTACTAAGGAAGCCCCGCAGAGCGGCTACGAGCGGCTCCGAAGCCGGCGCCCGGGGGTTCTGCCACCGCGACCGTTGCGTCGTTGAACGCGGACGCCCATTCCTTGAAGGCACAGTTGCGAGTTCACGCGGGATTCCTGGAGCTCCGAGGGGCTACAAGATGATCCGGCTGATCATAGTTCTCGACAGCCAGCGTCGACCGGGCTTGTTTCAGTGGAACGGAGCTATGTAAATGAGCGTGTTCCTGCCGTGGCTGGAGTCCAGATCTCCTCACATGCCCCCGTCTCGGACGCGGCGAGACCGCGTGAGATGAGTAGTCGGCCAAGTCGCACCGACACGGCCACTACTCGCCACCTTTCCATAGTCGGTACTCCCCTCGCTGTTCCGCATCCGGGTCCAGTCCTGCAGCCTGGGGCTGACCGACCTCGCTGACCAAAACGCCCTGATAGGGGTTCGCTGTATTGCCCGTGATGAACGCTCTGATCGCAAGGTCCGCGCACAGTCGACTGACCCCCGCAATGCGATCCACTCCAGCCAGATGGTCTTCCACCGAGATCTCTAGAAGGCACTTGAAGTCACCTCGGACTCTGCTGATGACTGCGCGGACCGAGGCCGCCCCAGTACTCTCCGCTGAGGAGCGCACGAGGCCAACCTGGCGCGTCTCCACATTGAAGACTCTTGAGAGCGCCCGCTGGAGCGCGGGCTCTTCCGGGTGTCGTTCGAGCAGGATGTCGTCCCAAGTCATCGATGAATAGCCCTGTATGCGCGGAGACCCTCGGCCTGCGCCTCCGCAGAGATCTTGTTGCGAGTCATCCAGGAGGCGGACTCGGCCGAGTTGCCGAACTCATTGTATGCCCCAAGTGCCTTGAACCCACCGCGACTCAGCTGGTGGAAGCCCGGCCCTTCAATGGGGAACACGGTGCCCCCTTCATGCATGCCGTACGTGCGACCGTTGACGACCCAGTTCCCGTTGACATCGCGAGCAGCCTTTCCGGCATTGATCGCCGCAACGTCACCAGCGACATCGACACCAGGTTCGACCACAGTGTTCTTTGCAGCGGGTCGTGTAGTCGTCCTGACGCGAGTGGCTGTGTGTCGGGCTGCAGGCTCGGTGGCGGGAACGCTCGGAACAGCTGAACGCTTACTTCCCTGCGTAACCGCACAGGGGGTAGAGTCTGATTCTGTTCGTGCCGATCTATTGACTACGTGGAGATCAGCGAAGAGTTCGTCGCCTCCCTGCTGAAGCGGATCGACCAATTGGAGACGCGACTCCGCCACGTCGAGGCGTCCCGGGCGAAACTGATCCGGGAGAAGCGGCGGCTCCGGCAGGACAACGCCCTGCTCAAGGAGAAGACCCGCGAGTTGACCTCTCGGCTGAACTCCGACTCGACCAACTCGTCGAAGCCGCCGTCCTCGGACAAGCCGTGGAGTGAGCGGAGGGTTCAGAAGCCGTCCGCGCGACCCTCGGGAGCGCAGCCCGGTCACGTCGGCAAGACCCGCCCGACGTTCCCGCCCGAGGAAATCGATCACGAAGTCTCTGTGGTGCGACGGAGTTGCGGGAAGTGCGGTCATCGGCTCGGAGAGAACGATACGACGGGCCAGGTTCGCCGTCACCAGATCGTCGAGATCCCGGCCGTCGTTGCCGAGGTCACCGAGTACGCCCTCCATGAGTCCAAGTGCCCCGGCTGCGGCCACACGACGACGGCGGACCTGCCGGAGGGCGTGCCCAACAGTTGCGCGGGCGTCCGCTTCCAGGCGACCCTCTCGCTGCTCACGGGCCGCTGCCGGATCACGCGGCGCGAGGCCCGCGAGGTCGCAGCCGAGCTCTTCGGTCCCAAGGCTCTGGTCTCGCTGGGAACAGTCGGGACGTTGGAGCG
>JAYTCP010000744.1:0-2713 GCA_043736435.1 Planctomycetia bacterium
CCCCGTCATGCCGTCGGGCGCCGCGATGTGGCACTACTACTACCTCTACGGGATCGAGCGCGTGGGCTCGCTCACGGGCGTGCGCTTCCTGGCCCAGCACGACTGGTACCGCGAGGGCGCCGAGCACCTCCTCGGGGCGCAGGAGAAGGACGGCGGGTGGAAGGAGGCCGCCGCGTCGGGCAAGCCCGCAGACTCGACGGAGTCGGCCATCACGCAGACGTGCTTCGCGCTCCTCTTCCTCAAGCGCGCCACCAGCCCCCCGCCGGTGCCGATCACGCCGCAGGAGCTCACCGGCGCCCCGGACGCCCCCCCGACCGACGGACGCGGATCGGGCCGATAGGAAGTGGCGCGTGGGCGGGGCTATCATGCGCCAGCGTCGCAACCTACACCGTATCAAGATGTTATGCCAGCATTCAGTTATCGGACGTTCTTCTCGGGCAACGTTATAGGAAGTCCGTGGGGACGAGCTTCGGGATCGACGATCGGACCGACAGGAAGTGGGCGAAGGGCTCCCGGCTCCAGCGGAAGCCTCCTGCACCCCGAGAGTTCCCGGAGATGAATCCCCCACCTCGAGTCGGCTCCGTCCCGCGGGCGCCAGACCTGTGACTCCAGCGTTCGGAGCCGCCCCCCCCCACCCACGATCGACCGGTCTCCGCCGCGCACCACCCAGGGCCTTCGCACCCGACGCCCCATCCCCGCCCGTACCCCGTACTGCGGTGGCGACCGGGCCCGCGTAACGCAACAGGCCCCCGCGCCGGATGGCGCGGGGGCCTGAGACGACCCGCTACGGGACGCCGAATCCGCGTACCTGACGCTCCGCTTACTTGATGGCGGGCGCGCAGGGGTTGTTGGCGACGGGCACCGGCACGGCACAGGCCGTGTTCTTCTGCCACTCCCAACGACCCTGCTGGTTGCAGACCTGCGAGGAGCGGTCCTCGTAGACGGCGGGGATCGGGTGCTTCTTGCTGTAGCCGCAGGCAACCTGGACCTGCTCGGTCTCGGTGGCGTAGACGGCCGGGATGACCTCGGTGCGGCACGCCTCGGGCGTCACGCACACCTGGCGCTGACGCTTTTCGTACGTCGCGGGGATCGTGACGAGCGCGAAGCACTCGCCCTTCTCGCCCGTCGTCGCACCGGCGGTGCCGCAGTCGACGCGCTGCCACTCGCAGCGAGAGGGGCAGACCTCGATGCAGTCCTCGATCGTGTTGTAGACGGCCGGGATCGGGATCGTGCGCGTCTGCTCGGGGCAGGTGCAGACCTGCTTCTGGCGCGTCTCGTAGACGGGCGGGATCCACTCTTCACGGCAGGATTCGGGCTGGACGCAGACCTTCTCCGTGACCGTGGTGTAGACCGGGGGAATGAACACGCAGCACCATGCCTCGCCGCAGACGGCGCCAGCGGGCATCGCACCGCAGTGCTCGCTCGCAGGCGCACAGGCCGGCGGCGGGCAGCAGGTGGGCTCGGGAGCGCACATCGGCTTCGGGGCGCACGGAGCGCAGGGGCTCTCGCAGGACCCACAGGCAGAGTCGCAACCCGTCGCGAACGCAGCGACACCCAGGACGAAAGCGAACGACGCTCCCGTACGGGCGATCTTCATGAACGTGGACCGCATTGACCTGACCTCCTTGAAGAACGTCCCCGGACCCTTGGGATTGAAACCCGCGGCGCCCCGACAGGCAAGACTTCCTTGGTTCGTCGGTTGCCAGAGACCCCCACTTGACACCGAAGGGTGCAGGGGGGAGTTGAACCCGTCGCCGATCCTCAGCCCTCCGCTGCGGGGATCGACGCCGCGCCTACCTCTGGCTCCGACCTGTATCGTGATTAAGAGTACTCAGCCCCCGGTTTGGTCACAAGTTTTTCGGCCCCCCCCCCGGAACGTGAGCCGGCCGCCAGACGCGCCGCGGTCGCGTAGACGACGAGATGAGCCTCGGCGGAGCGCCCCCACCCGGCCTCCCGCGCCGTCTCCCTCCCCCGGGCCCCCGCGGTTCGGGCCTTGTCAGGGTCGCGCCGGATCCGCCGCAGGGCGTCGGCCAGCGCACGGGCGTCGCCTGGGGGGACGACCCAACCTTCGCCCCGTTCGACACGCTCCGGGAGAGCCCCCCCGCCGCTCACGACGAGCGGCACTCCCGCGGCCGATCCGTCGATCGCCGTCAGGCCGAACGTCTCGTAGTCGCCGAGCGTCGGGACGACCAGGGCGTCGGCGGTCGCGAGGAGGTCGCGTCGCGCCGCGCCCTCGACGTAGCCCGGCATCTCGAGCCGATCGCCGAGTCCGCGCCGCGTCGCCTGAGCGCGGAGAGCGCCCTGTAGGGGCCCGTCGCCGGCGAGGACCAGGCGGACCTCCGGTTCGTCGTGGAACGCGTCGGCGACCGCGTCGATCAGCACCTCGAGGCCCTTGACGGGCACGAACCGCGAGAGGGCGAGGATCCGGAAGCCGGGATGGGTACGCGGCTCGACGGGAACGGGATCCGTCGGGCCGTGGGGGATCGAGACGACGTCCGCGCGCCCCCCGTGCGCCTCCACACGGCCCGCCATCCATCGCGACGGCGTGACGACGGCGTCCGCGCGCCGGAGGACGTCGAGCACCTGCCGCGCGTGGCGGCGCGCGTGCCGCGGCGGGGCGTCCCCCGCCGCCGAGGCGCTGGGCCCGAGCTCGTCGGAGGCGTGCGCCGTCACCACGAGCGCGGCCCCTCGCCGACGCCTCGTCGGGAGGAGC
>JAYTCP010000745.1:0-8127 GCA_043736435.1 Planctomycetia bacterium
GCTCAAGACCGCGAGCACCCTCGGCCTGACGGTCGCCGACCGCGCGTTGGACGGCATCGACGCGTGGCTAGAGCTGGCCCAGTACGACATCACGGGCGAGAAGGAGATCCCCGAGGACATGGCCACCGACTACGACAAGGAAGTCGGGGCCAAGCGGCTGTTCAAGGCGTTCACCGGGTACCTCGAGGTGAAGCGCAAGTCGGAGAGCTCGCTCCAGATGACGTCGATGACGGCCGTCGGCATGATCTGCCGCATCTTCATGGGCTGGCAGCGGAGCCACCCGTTCCTGATCGGCAGCGCGAACTACATGATGGACTACCTGCCACAGTGGCGGAAGGGGCTCGAGAAGGGCCAGACGCTGGCCTGGTACTTCTACTTCTACTACTACGGCACCCTCTCGATGCACCAGATGGGGGGCCGCTACTGGCGCGCGTGGAACGAGAAGATCCGGACGATGCTGCCGGAGAACCAGCGGACCGAGCCGCCAGAGCTCGCGGGGAGCTGGGATCCGGACACGGCCGTCCTGAACGGGGGACGGCTCTTCTCGACGGCCATGGCGGTGATGACCCTCGAGACGTACTACCGGTTCAGCCCCCTCATGCTCCCGAGCGAAGAGGACCAGAAGCGCAAGAAGAAGCCCGCGGCTCCCGACGCCGGGCCCGCCATGGGAGAGCCGGGGATGGCGGAGCCAGGAACGTCCGAGCCCGGCATGGGAGAGCCGGGGATGGCGGAGCCAGGAATGGGCGGGTGACGCTTTCGCGGACTCCCGGGGGCGTCGGGGGAAGGCCCGTGCGGAGGCTATGATCCCGACCATGTCGAGGTCGTCCCCCGCCGCCCCCTGCTTCCTCCCCGCGCGTGCCCTCGCCCTTGCGTCGGCGCTGCTCTTCGCCCCTTGGTCGGGAACTCGGGCACAGGCCGATCCGCCGCCGGGCCCTCCTTCGATCGAGGCCTTCGCCGTCACCTTTCCGCGGCAGCTGGACGACGACGATGGCACGGTGCGCCTCGCCGCCATGGAGCGGGCCGCGGCGGTGCGCGAGCCCGCCGTGGTCGATCTCCTCGTGACCGGCGTCGCGCGGGAGATCGTCCGCCGCAGCGCGGGGAAGAAGGCGCAGGGGGCGGCCGCCGCGGCGCTCGAAGGCGCCCTCACCGAGATCACGAAGATGAACGGGCACCAGCTCGGCGACCCCAAGCAGATCGATTGGTACAACAAGCGGATGCCGAAGCTGGAGGCGAAGCGCGACGAGGCGAACGCGCGCCTCCGTGAGCTGGCGGTGGACCAGATCATGGGGCGCTCCATCGTGGGCGCGGGGGTGCGGAGCATCGCCACGGTCCTCGACGCCTTGGAGACGACGGCTGCGACCCGCGCCTTCGAGCGCGTGACCGCCGCGTGGACGGGCCCGAAGAGCACGACGGGGGACCGCATCCGGTGGGCGGACGTCGCGTCCGCCGTGAAGCAGCACCCGTTCGCGGCCCGGCTCCACGCCGTGGTCGCCGACGAGAAGGCCGATCCGCGCGTGCGGATCGCCGCGCTCGAGGGGGAGATCGCGCGAGGCGAGCCGACGGCGCTCGCCGACGCGATCGCATGCCTCGCGTCCCCGGCGTGGAACCTCGTCGCGGCCGCCGTCGCCGGGCTCGGGCGCCTGCACCAGCGCGAGGCCATCGAGCCGCTCATCGAGCTGATGGGGCGGAAGGACGCGGGGCGGTTGCGTCAGGACGCGCAGCGAGCGCTGCGCTCCCTGACCGGTCAGGCGCACGGCCCCTACCAGCAGCCGTGGCGCGCCTGGTGGGAGGGCGCGAAGGCCACCTTCCAGCTCCCGCCCGCGCCGACGGACGAGGCCTCGGCGGCCCCGGAGAAGGGTGTCTCGTTCTTCGGCATCACGTCGACCAGCGATCGCGTGCTCTACATCCTCGACGTCTCGGGCAGCATGAACGAGCTCGCTCACCCCGACGCCGCGGGCACCCGTGCCGAGGTGAAGCGGATCGAGCTCGCCCGCAAGGAGCTCGCGGGCAGCATCGACCTGCTGGACGCGTCGAAGACGTTCAACCTGATCCTCTTCTCCCACCGCGTGATCCGGTGGCAGGCCGCTCCCGCCCAAGCCGACAAGGGGGAGGTCGCCCGGGCGAAGAAGTTCGCGACCGACACCGAGGCCGACGGCGGCACGAACATCCACGACGCGCTCGAGACCGCCTTCGAGGCCGCGACCACCGGGCCGGACGGCAAGTCCCCCGGCCTGTCGTTCGACACGTTTTTCTTCATGACCGACGGCACGCCGACGGCGGGCAAGCTCCAGACACCCGACGAGATCCTGGCCGCGGTGCGCGAGTGGAACCGGACGGCCAGGATCGTGATCCACTGCATCGGCGTCGGCGAGGCCGCCGACGCCGCGTTCCTCGGCGCGCTGGCCCGCGAGACCGGCGGCGTGTTCGTGAAGCGTTGACCGGGCGCGGTCCGTACGTCCCCGGTCGCGTCGCCCGGGTCGCGCTGCTCGGGCTCGCGCTCGCGTGCCTCTCGCGCACCGCCCGCGCCGTCGACGGCTACGACGAGGCCGCCGCCCGCGTGCGGTCGGCGATGCGCGCGCCCGACGAGGCCGAGCGGCTCGCCGCCGTGGCCGCCCTGCGCGACGTCGGGGATCCCCGGGCCGTGGACCTCCTGCTCGGCGCGGCGACCGTCTGGCGCGCGGAGCGGGACGCGTTCGAGGACCGGCGCGACCGCGACCAGGCGCAGGCGGAGAACGTGGCCTCGCGGCTGCGCAAGGAGGTCCGTGCGCACGAGCGCATCTCGATGCCGAGCGCCGCCCAGTCCGAGCGTCATCAGGACGCCGTGCACAGGGCGCGCGCACGGATCACGGAGCTCGAAGCGTCGGTGCGGGAGAGCGCCGCCGGCATCGTGCGGACCGAGCGCGGGCTCGTGCGGACGAGGGACGCGATGGCCGCGGTGCTCTCGCGCCTCCCCGACGACGCGCTTCCGCGCGCGCTCGAGAAGCTCGAGCGTGGCTGGATGCGGGGCCCGGGGATCGGCCTCGCCGACCGGATGCGCGCCCTCGACGCCGTCGAACGGCTCGAGGTCCCGCAGGCCGCGGCGTGGCTCCGGGACCGCTCGCTCGACCCCGTCGAGGATCCCCGCGTCCGGTGCGCAGCCCTGGCGTTGCGCGCCGACCGCCACGATGCGGGCACGCTCGACGATGCGATCGCCCTGCTCGGGGCCTCGTCGTGGCCCCTCCAGAAGAGCGCCGTGGAGGCGCTGCGGACGCTGCACGCGCCCGCGGCCATCCCCCCCCTGATCGACGTGCTCCGCCGGGAGGACCTCGGCGCGTTGCGGAGCGACGTCCACGCGGCCCTCCGCTCGCTCACCGGCGAGACGCACGGCCCCTACGCGGAGCCGTGGGCCGCGTGGTGGGCCGACGAGAAGGCCACGTTCGAGATGCCGAGCAAGCCCCTGCCCCCGTCGGTCATGTTCGCCCCCCCGAAGGGCGTCACCTTCTACGGGATCACCACGTTCTCGCGACGCGTCTGCTTCGCGATCGACGCGTCCGGCAGCATGGGGGAGGTCGATCCCGCCTCGCGTGGGCGCGGCGGGCCGGAGACGAAGCTCGCCGTGGCCCGGCGGGAGGCCTTCGCAGCCCTCGACGTCCTCGACGACGGCTCCCGCTTCGCGGTGCTCCTCTTCCGTCGGGGAATCGAGCGCCTGTCGGGCGGCGTCCTCCGGGCCGACGCGGGCAGCCGCGCGCAGGCGCACCGCTTCCTCGACGCGGCCGAGGCCGACGACGTGACGAACATCTACGACGCGCTCGCCGAGGCGTTCGCGCTCGCGGGTGCGACGGGGCCGGTCCTCGGCACGGAGCCCCCCATCGACACGGTGTACCTGCTGACCGACGGCCTGCCCTCGGCGGGTCCCGTGACGGAGCCCGAGGGGATCCTCGCCGCCGTGCGTGCGTGGCACCGGGCCGTGCCCCTGGTGGTGCACTGCGTGGGCATCGGCGACCACGACGCGGACCTGCTGCGGGGCATCGCCGACCTCACCGGAGGCCGCTACGTGAAGCGCTGAGGGGCGGCGCGCTCGTCCCGGGCCGCGGGACCCTCGCGCGTCAGCGACCGGCCGGCGTGGGGAAGACCGGCTCGCCGAAGGCGCGAGGAGGCAGGGGCTCGGGGGCGGCCGGGGGGGCTGGATGGGCCGGGAACGGCGGCGTGGAGGACTCCGAGGGGGCGGCGGGGGCCGTCCCTCGGTGCGGGCCGTCGCGGCTCGCGAACCAGCGATCCCACGCCCGGGGGCTCACGTCGAGGGCCTTCTTCTCCTCTTCGGACAACGGGGCGGCTTGGAGCCGCTCGGCGAAGGAGACGAGGATCTCGCGCACGAAGGGCTTCTGGTCCGGAGGCATGTCGTCGAGCAGCGCGATGATCGGGGGGAAGGCGCGCGGGTCGCCCACCCGCTCGAGCGCCGCCGCCGACGCGATGCGGATCGTCGGGTGCTCGTCCTTGAGGAGGAGGACGAGGAAGTCGATCGACTCCGACTGGCGCAGCGCCCCCATGGCCTTGGCCGCGTGGAGGCGGACGTACGGGTCGCGGTCGCGGATCAGGCCGACGAGCCCGGTCATGGCCTCCGAGACCATGCGACTCTCGACGGGGCGGCCGACCTTCTCGCGCGCCAGCACCACGTTCGCGAGCGCGAGCGACGCGTAGCGGCGGGCCTCGGTGAAGCCCGCGCGCAGGAGGTCGACGAGGGGCGGCAGCGGCGTCGCGGGATCCGCGCGGAGCTTGAGCCCGATGAGGGCGTTGCCGACGAGGGCCGCGTCCCGCTCCGTCAGGACGGCGACGAGGAGGTCGGTGGCCTCGGGACGCCGGGAGAAGCCGAGGGCCTGCACCGCGATCGTCTGCGCCTTGACGCCGATCTCGCCACGGGAGGCGGACGCGAAGGTGGCCATGTCGCCGTCGACGGCGGCGGCGATGCGGCCGGCCAGGCCGTCGGCCTGGTCGGCGTCCCCGTCGTGCTGCGCCGCGTCCCACTGCGAGATCAGGGTGTCGATGCGGAAGAACTTCTCCTCCACGTCGCTGCGCGCGGTGCGCGGGAGGATCGAGCCCGGGGGCGCGCCGCCTTCGGAGCCGTCCGCGCCGGCGCCCGTGGTCTTCCCGTCGGCGCCCGCGGCGCCCGTCCGTGCGGCCATGGGCCCGGACTTGCACCCGGTCGACGCCGCGAGGGCGAGGAGCGCGGCGGCGAGGCGGACGGGGGGACGGCGCATGGAGAGGAAGGATCTCACGGCGTACGCCCTTGGACCGCCCCCGGCGCCCCCTTCTTCCCGGGAACCGCCGGGGGGGTGGAGTCGACGAGGCCTTCGAGGATGGCCCGCACGGGCCCCGGGATGCGGATCGGCCGGCCCGTCAGGTCGGTGGACGCCAGCGTCGTGTGCCCGGACGCGATGAACGTCCCGTCGGCGGGCCGATGGACCTCGTACTCGAAGCGGATCCGCACGCCGCCGAGCTCCGTCAGGCGCGTCCGGATCACGAGCTCGTCGTCGTACCCCGCCGGGCGCAGGAACCGCAGCCCGGCGTCCACCACGACGAGCAGCGTCCCGGCCTCCTCGAGCGCCCGGTAGGCGTGGCCCTGGCTGCGCAGGAGCTCGGTTCGCCCCAGCTCGAAATAGGGCAGGTAGTTGGCGTGGTAGACGAAGCCCATCCGGTCGACTTCGCCGTACCGGACCCGCACCGACGTCTCGTGGATCACGGGAGCCGAGGATATCGGAGGGGAGGCCGCGGTCGTGGCTTATCCTGCCCCGCGCCCATGATGCCCCCCGGAGCCGCGCCCATCCGCCGCCCGAGGTGCCCCTCCGCCACGATCACGATCCTCCTCGGGTGGATCGTCCCCGGGCTCGGCCAGCTCTACGTGGGCCGCCCCGGCAAGGCCGCGTGGTTCTTCCTGTGGGTCGTGGGGACCTTCGCGCTCGGGCTCTACCTGACGGGCTTCGCCGGCGTCCACCGCGAACGGGAGGCCCTGTGGCTCCTCGCCCAGTCGCTCTGCGGCGGCCCCACCGCGGCCTCGCTCTGGTGGACGCGCGACGTCGTGCCCCTCGCCCGCCTGGCAACGTACGACGTGGGCCTGCTCTACACCGGGGTCGCGGGCCTCCTGAACGCGATCGTCCTCTCCGACGCGCTCGGCACCGTGGAGGAGGGCGCCCGGGCCGCCGCGTCGTTCGACCGGATCGAGGCGGCGCGCGCCGCCCACGCCGCGGCGCAGCTCCGGGCAGCCGAGGCGGAGGCTGCCGAGCGGGACGCCCTGCGTTTGGCGCCCGATGCGGTGGCTTCCGCGCTCGAGGGCGCGTTCGGAGGGCTCGACGATCCCACGCCGCCCACGCCGCCCACGCCGCCCGTGCCTGGGGGCGCGCCCCCGACGATGAGCGACGATGCGCCGCCGCCCCAGGGATCCGGGGCCGGGGAGGCCCGATGAGACTCGTCGAGCTCCTATGGTTCTTCCCGCTCGCGATCGCGATCGCCCTCGTGGTCGGCGCCGTGGGGCGGCGCGAGCCCCGCGCCATCCTCCACTCGGCCGGGCGGACGCTCTGGACCCTCGTGGCCGTGGTGGCCGGCGTCGGCCTCTTCATCCGCCTCCTCGTCGTGTTCTTCGTCTAAGACTTCGTCGACGACGACGGGGCTCAGCCGCTGCGGAGGAGGCCGATGCCGGGTACGCGCACCGCGTGACCGCCGAGCTCGAGGAGCGTCATGGCATCTGCGACGGCGTCCGGGGACAGACCGGTGCGGCGCGCGAGGTCGTCGCCATCACGCGCCTCGTCGGGGTCGAGCGCGCCGTAGACGACGAGCGCGGGCCCGGGAGGCGGCGGGGGAAGCGCGGGGCCCCGCCCGCCCCCGCCCGCGGGATCGGCGTCGCCCGAGGGAGGCGCGAGGCCCAGCGCCCGCAGGACGTCGGCGACGCCCTCGCAGAGCGTCGCCCCGTCGCGGATCAGCCGGTGGCAGCCCGCGTGGGTGCCGCGTTCGACGGAGCCGGGCACGGCGAGCACCTCGTGGTTCGCGTCGAGCGCGAGGCGCGCCGTGACGAGGGCCCCGCTCGAGAGGGGCGCCTCCACGACGACCACGACCCGCGCCACCGCGGCGACGAGGCGGTTGCGACGGGGGAAGTGCCCCGGGTGCGGCGGAGTGCCCGGCGGATGCTCGGACCAGAGCGCCCCCGACGCCGCGACCTCGCGCGCGAGCGCGTGGTGCTCGGGCGGGTAGACGACGTCCACACCGCAGCCCAGCACCGCCAGCGTGGGGCCGCCGCCCGCGAGCGCGCCGGCGTGGGCCGCCGCGTCGATGCCGCGGGCAAGGCCCGAGACGACGCCGACGCCGCGGCGGGCGAGGTCCTCCGAGATGCGCCTCGCGATGCGGAGGCCGTAGAGGGTCGCCCCCCGCGTGCCGACGACGGCCGCCCAGGGGCGCGAGGCGTCGAAGGGCAGGCCCCGCGTCCAGAGGGCGGCGGGGCCGTCGGGCGACGCCGCGAGCGCCGCGGGGTAGGCGGTGTCGGCCGGGGTGAGGAGGCCGAGGCCGCGCTCGCGGGCATCGCGCTCGAGTCGCTCGGGGTCGGCCTCGCGGAACGCGCGCAGGAGGGCGGCGGCGCGCGCGGGCCCCACGCCGCTCACGGCCGAGAGGGCCTGCGCCGGGGCACGAAGTACCGCGCTCGGCCGCCCGAATCGGGCGACGAGGGCCCCGCAGGTGCGGGGGCCCACGCCGCTCGCGGACGCGAGCACGAGCCAGGCGAGGCGGTCGGTGCGATCGGGCACGTAGTGACTCGCGCCGGCGCGGCGATCGGTCACACAGCCCGGGCGGCCCCCACGCGCGCACTCCGACCCGCCTCGAAGATTCCGTCACCGTACTTCCGCATGCGGGGGGCGCGCCCCCGATCGAGCGACCGCGTCCCGTCGCAGGCCGCGAACCCCGGCCTCCGACGGCCGCGGCCGACTCGGCCCCGAGCTCAGCCCGTCGTCATCACGAGCGGTAGGGTCCGACGACCGCGTCGAAGGCGTCGAGCGCCGTGCGGTCGCCCGAGGTGATCGTCTCCAGGCGGTGCGCCGAGCGGAGGTGCGCCTCGTGGAGGAACGACGCGGCGAGCGTGCGCTTGGCCGGGGCGAGGGGCGCGTGGCGGAG
>JAYTCP010000746.1:0-7029 GCA_043736435.1 Planctomycetia bacterium
CGACGGCATCACCGCCACGGGCATCAACGGCGTGCTCGCGGTGGCGCTGCTCGGGCTCGCGGCCCTGTTCGTGGTCGAAGCGATCCGAGCCGTCCGCCGCCCCGCGGAGCCGGACGCGGAGCCGGACGCGGCGCCGACGGCCTGACCGCTCCGTCGGCCCGCTCGGCGTCGCGGCCGTCTCGAGGGATCGACAAAGGTGCCGGACGGTGCAGCGGCGCCGTACTCTGGCAAAGGCTGCGCGAGCAAGGTCCGCCCGACCTGCCGTCGACTCCGTGCGTCCAGGCCCATGAAGAGCACCTCCCTTCGCATCGCGGCGGTCTTCTTCCTCTCCGGCGCCGCCGCGCTGGTCGATCAGGTCGTGTGGACGAAGGCGCTCGCGCTCCAGTTCGGCGTCACCGCGCACGCCGTCGCCACGACGGTCTCCGTGTTCATGCTCGGCCTGGCGCTCGGCAGCTACGTGTTCGGTCGCCTGGCCGACCGCGTGCGGCGCCCCCTGGCGGTCTACGCCCTGCTCGAGCTCGGGATCGCGGCGAGCGCCGTCGTCTCGCCTGCGCTCCTCGAGGCGGTGGAGCAGGTGGTCGCCTCGACCTGGCTGCCCGAGCTGGGTGGCCCCGGCCTGGTCGCGCTGCGGACGCTCGGCACGCTCCTCGTGCTCATCGTCCCGAGCACGCTCATGGGCGGCACGCTCCCGATGCTCGCGAAGGAGCTCGTGGTCGCGGGAAGATCGAGCGGGAGGGCCGTGGGCCTGCTCTACGGACTGAACGCGCTCGGCGGCGCGGCGGGCAGCATCCTCGCCGGATTCGTCACGATCGGGTGGCTCGGACTGCGCGGGTCGCTGGTCGCGAGCGCCGGCCTCAATGTCCTCGCGGCGGCCCTCGCCTACGCGCTCGTCCGGTGGGGGCCCTCTCCGAAGACGCGAGCAGCGGACCGCCCGGCCCCGCAGACCGCACCCGCGGGGCCCGCGTCCACCGGGCTGCTCGTGGCCTTCTTCCTGGCCGGCCTCACCGGGCTCGGGATCGAGGTGGTCTGGACGCGCATGCTGCTGCTCAACCTCAACTCGACCGCCCAGTCGTTCGCGGCCATGCTGGCGGTCTGCCTGGCGGGGCTCGCGCTCGGAAGCGTGGCCACCGCGCGCCTCGCCGACCGCGTGCACCCGACGCGCGGCTACGGCCTGACCCAGGGGCTCGTGGGGCTCTCGATCCTCGGCTGCGCGGCCCTCTGGGCCCACCTCCATCCGCGCAGCATCGAGGTGGGGCGATGGGCGGTCGACCTCCTTCCGCGCTCCCTGCGGGGGGAGGCGATGCATCAGCTGGCGGTGTGCACGTTCCAGTGCGGCCTGCTGCTGCTCGTTCCCACCTTCCTCATGGGGTGCTCCTTCCCGTTCGCCGCGCGCGTCATCGGCCGCTCCGCGCAGGAGGTCGGACGGCGGCTCGGCTCCGCGTTCGGCCTGAACACGCTCGGCTCGATGGTCGGGCCCCTCCTGTGCGGGTTCCTGTTCCTTCCCCTGCTGGGCATCCAGCGGACGTTGGCCCTCTTCGGCACGATCTCGCTCGTCGCCGGCGCCGGGTTGCTCCTCGGGTCCGGGCGATCCCACGCCCGTTGGGCGGTGCTCGGCGTCTCGATCGCGGCGATCGCCGTGGCCTGGAGCAGGCCGGACGACTTCGTGCTCTCCGGGATCTACGACGGTGCCGGGGCGAAGCTCCTCCACCACGAGGAGGACGTCTGCGGATCCGTCGCGGTCCGCGAGATCGACTCCGGCGGCGGGCGAGTCCGGCAGCTCATGGTCGGCTCGACCTCCATGATCACCGACGGCTTCAACTGCCGCCGCTACACCCGGATCCTCGGCCACCTGCCCATGCTCCTGCATCCCGCGCCCCGCGACGCCATGGTCATCTGCCTCGGGTCGGGCATGACGTTGTCGGCGCTGGCGGCGCACCCCGACGCGGCCGCGATCGACTGCGTGGAGCTCTCCCCCGGCGTCGTTCGCGCCGCGCGCGCGTGGTTCGGCGAGGCCAACGGGAACGTCCTCGACGACCCCCGTGTGCGGGTGATCGTGAACGACGGCCGAACGCAGCTTCTGACCTCTCGCAAGGCGTACGACGTCATCACGCTGGAGCCGCCGCCGCCCAACCACGACGGCGTGGCCGCCCTGTACTCGCGGGAGTTCTACGAGCTCTGCCGCGCGCGCCTCCGCCCCGGGGGCATGGTGTCCCAGTGGATCCCGTATCACGGAGCGTCGCTCCGACAGATCCGGTCCATGGTGGCGGCGGTGCAGGCGGTGTTCCCCCACACGACCCTCTGGGAGCTGTTCGACGGTCGCGAGTACTGCGTGGTGGGACGGCTCGACGGCCCGCCGATTCCCTTCGATCGGGTCAAGGCGAGGCTCGCCGTCCCCGCGGTCGAGGCCCAGCTGCGAGAGGTCGGGATTCGCAGCCCGGAGGAGCTGTTCGCGTGCTTCGTCCTCGGGACCGAAGGAGTCCGTGCGTTCGTCGGGGACGCTCGTCCGACGACCGACGACCGGCCCGCACTCGGCTACGACTGGGCGGCCGTCAACCTCGTGGCCCCCTGGGTGCTGCGGTTCGAGCGCGCTCTCCAAGAGGCGGGCTTGGCGACGGAGGCTCACGCCGAGGGGCCGGCGCGGTACCTCTCGTTCGCCGACCCCGAAGCCGAACGCCGGTTCCTCTCCAGGCTCGAGCCCGTGAAGACGGCCTGGCGCATGCACGCCCTGGCCTTGCGCCTCTTCACGTTGCTCCCCTCGGAGCACCCGGAGGTGTTCGCCGCGAGGTTCAAGGCCCCGAGCGTCCTCGAGCCGGAGAACGCCTACTACGCGTACGCGGCCCGCCGCGGCCTGTACGCGAACGCCCGCGCCCGCCAACGACAGGTCCGCAACCCGGACGGGCGGTGAGATGCTCGGGGCTCCGGGGCTTGCGCCTTCGGCGCCCGGTGGGGGCCAGATCGATCCGTCATGGGGAGCCCGATCCCCAGGAACTCCCATGGACCCGCGAGGACGCCTCGTCTCCTACTTCAGCCGCGCGGCCAGCCACCGGAGCGCCCGTCGCGCGATCGTCTCCGAGTCGCCCGCCCAGCCGTGCCCACCCTCGTAGGTCGCCCACTCGACCTCGAGGCCGGCCTTGCGCGCGGCGTCGCGTCCCCGCTCGGCCATCGCGATCGGGCACCGGTCGTCGGTCGGGGAGTGGAGCAGGAACAGGGGCCTCCCCTTCGCGCTCGAGAGAGGCTCGAGCTCCTTCGGGTGGAAAACCGACATCGCGATCAGGTGCCCCGCGATCGGGGACGCCTTCGTCGAGAGCAGACGCCAGCACGCGGGCCCGCTCGACGACCACGAGACGGCGAGCACGCGCCGCCGGTCGATGCGCACCTGGGTGCCGACCTCGTCGACGACCGCCGCGACGAAGTCCTCGGTGGTGAAGGCTGCCCCCTTCAGCGGCGACGTGGCCGTCGGCCAGACGGGTGTCTGGTCCGGCACCCAGACGGGCGCCACGGGCTGCGCGAAGACCCAGCCGGCGTCCACCCAGTCGTCGTAGCGTTCGCGCACCCACTCGCGGAAGCCCTCCCCCCCATCGCCGCCCGGCAGCACGAGGACGACGCCGTAGCCTTTCTCCGGCTCGACATCGAGGGGCTTCGGACCGAACAGGAAGAAGCGCTTCTTCGGGTCGGCGCCCGCCGCGAGCTCCCGGTCGGGCGTCGGCTTCACGACCACCGGCACGTCCACCACGGCCCCCTTCCCGGTCGGCACCGTCAGCTCGCGGGCCTCCCAGTCGCCCCCCTTCGCGCGCACGCGCACGCCGACCCACTCGCCGGGCAGGAAGTAGGGCAGGCTCACGATCCCGTCCGCGCCGGCGGCCTTCACGGTCGACGCGTGCGGATCCCCGAAGATCCCATGCCGCTGGCCCGCCGCGTCCGCGCGCATGGCGGGCCCCACCTCGACGCCCTCCACGGGCTTGCCAGCGCCGTCGACGAATCGGAGCGCGAGCTCCGACGCCGGCGCGACCGCGAGCTCCACCGGCTTGCTCTGCGCGGGCGTCCCGGACCAGACGTACTTCGCGGAGAGCGTCGTGCCGGCGTGAAGGACCGCGGCGTAGACGCCGTACCTCGTCCCCGGCGGGATCGCGTCCGGGAAGGTGATGCGGCCCTTGGCGTCGGTCTTCCCCTCCCGTCGGACCACGCGGAACGTGCCTCCGGGCCACGCCTTCACGACCACCGCCACGAACACGCCCTTCGCCGCCTTCCCGCCGGGGTCCACGACCCGGACCTCGACGGCACCGGGCGCCTCGGGCGCGGCGGACACGGGCGACACCGGCGCCCCGACCAGGCAGCCGAGCAGCCCCAGGCACCCGACCGTCCTCGGAAACCGCATGGTCCCTCCCCCGCCTCCGCGTCAGTCGTCCTGCGCCGCGGCCTCCATCCCGTACTTCTCGAGCTTGCGCTGCAGCGTGAAGCGGCTGATGCCGAGCGCGTCGGAAGCGCGCGTCTTGTTGCCCTGCGCCGTGCGCAGCGCCTTGTCGATCTCGCGGCGCTCGACGCGCTCGACGAGGTCGACGAGGTTCTGGACCGGGCCGGCGTCGTCCGGCCCCGCGACCGGGCGGCCGCCGCTCCGCACCGCCTCGGAGAGCACCTCGGGGAGGATCACGTCGTCGCCGAGCGCGATCATGAGCTTCACCTCGTTCTCGAGCTCGCGCACGTTGCCGGGCCAGTCATGCTCCACCAGCCGCTCCATGACGCCCTCGCCCAGCGTCTTCGGCCGGCGCCCGGAGGGGGCGTGGACGTGCAGAAAGTGGTCCACGAGCAGGGGGATGTCCTCCTTGCGCATGCGCAGCGGAGGCGGGCGGATCGTGAGCACCTTGAGGCGGTAGTACAGGTCCTCGCGGAACTCCCCGGACTCCACCAGCTTCTTCAGGTCCTTGTTGCTGGCCGAGATGATGCGCACATCCACCGGGCGCACGCTCTTGCCGCCGACGGGCCGGATCTCGCGCTCCTGGAGGACGCGGAGGAGCTTCTTCTGCATGTCGGGGCTCATGTCCCCGACCTCGTCGAGGAAGAGCGTCCCGTGGTCGGCGAGCTCGAAGAGGCCCTTCTTGTCGCGGTCGGCGCCCGTGAACGAGCCGCGGACGTGGCCGAACAGCTCGCTCTCGAGCAGCGTGTCCGTGAGCGCCGCGCAGTTCTCCGAGAGGAACGCCAGCTTCGCCCGCGGCCCCTTGCCGTGGATCGCCCGCGCGATCAGCTCCTTGCCCGTGCCCGACTCGCCCTCGATGAGGACGGGCTCCTCGGTGAGGACGATCTTGTCGAGGAGGCGCAGCACGTCGCGCATGGCCGGCGCGCGGCCGATGATGGCGGGGTAGGTGCCCGCGGGCTCGCCCGCGCGGCGCAGGCGGTCGCGCACGTCGGTGAGCTCCTGCGCCTGGCTGTCCACCCGCAGGGCGAGCTGGCGGTTGAGCACCTCGAGCTCGCGGGCCCTGCGCTCGTTCTCCTCGTACAGGCGCGCGTTCTCGATGGCGATGGCGGCGTGGTCGGCGAGGCTCGACAGGGTCTGGAGCTCGACGGAGCCGAACGCGCCCTTCTGCAGCCGGTTGTCCACGTAGACCGCGCCGAGCACCGACCCTCGCGTCACGAGGGGGATGCACAGGATGCTGCGGGCCCGGATCGCGTTGATCGAGAGGAACTCCGCGAAGCGCTGGTCCTCGACGGCGTTGGCCGCCAGGACCGGCTGCCCGCTGCGCAGCACCTGCTCGACGATGCCGCGGGAGAACGCCTCCTCGGGCGCGAGGACCTCCTCCCGCTCGAAGTTGCGGGCGAGCCGGACCGCGGCCTCCTCGCCGGGCTTGCCGAGCACGATGAACCCGCGCTCGGCGCCGGCCAGCTCGATCACGTGGTCGAGGATGATCGCGAGCAGCCGGTCGAGGTGGAGCTCGCTGTTCACCGCCTTCGCGACGCGCTGGAGGCGGAGGAGCCGGTCCTCCTGCTCCTTCGCCTTGGCGAGGTCCCCCTCGAGGTCGAGGACCATGGTGTCCTTGCCGACCGCGTCGGGGGGCGGCGCCTTCTCGAACCAGATCCGTGCCCCGCCCACCCCGATCCAGTCGCCGGCCTTGAGCGCCGCGCGGTCCACCAGGTTCCCGTTGAGGAGGGTGCCGTTCTGGCTGCCCATGTCGAGGATCAGGTACTGGCTGCCGTGGCGCTCGATCCGGCAGTGGCTCCGGGAGGCCCGCAGGTCGAGGACGGGGATGTCGCACTGTGGGGCACGCCCGACGACGACCGCCTCCTTGTCGAGGTCGAGCACGGTCCGTCGCTGGTTCTCGTCGAGGACGAAACGGGCCAAGGAGGCGCCACTCCGGGGGGGCTACGGCAGGGACGCCGGGGGGACGGATCGTACACGATCCCCGGGTTGGATTGGGGGCTTCGGGACCCAACGGGTCCCGCGGAGGGATCGACGCGGGGTCCACCTCGGCCGACGGCACGCCCCCGAGGGAGGCGCCGCGGGAGAGCGACGAGCGCGCCCGCCCTCCGCCCCCGATGGGCCTGCGGCCCAGGCACCCGACCTCCCCTCCCGATCGGGCCCCCGGTGGCGTAGAGTCTGCGCCCCATGGGCACGACGTACACCGCGTCCGACCTCGCGGAGCTCGCCGGGGCGACCCCCGAGCAGGTCGCGACCTGGCTTCACGAAGGCCGCCTCGGCGAGGTACCCCGCGACGGCGCGAAGCAGCCGGTCTACGGCTTCGAGCATGCCGAGCGGGCGGTCGCGCTCGGCGGCCGGACCACGCGCCGCCGGATCAGCGTCGTCAACCAGAAGGGCGGCGTCGGCAAGACGACGACCGTCTTCACCCTGGCGGCGGCGTTCGCGCAGCTCGGCAGGCGGGTCCTCGCCGTCGACCTCGACGCCCAGGCGAACCTCACCTCGTCGTTCGGCTACGACCCCGACACCCTCGAGCTGACGAGCGAGAGCCTCCTGACCGACGAGCAGGTGACGGCCGAGGACGTGATCCTCGAGACGGCCGTCGAGGGGGTCCACCTCGTCCC
>JAYTCP010000747.1:0-10725 GCA_043736435.1 Planctomycetia bacterium
CCCAGGGTCCCTGCTTCGCCAGGGCGTCCAGGTCCGCGGCCCGCTCCCGATCGCCCACGATGCGCGTGACCTCCGGGGCCGCGTCCGACGGGTGGCGACCCCGGTGGAAGATCGTCAGCTCGTGCGCCCGCCCCGCCTCGAGCAGGTGCGGGCCAAGGAACACGGTGCCGCCGAGGACCAGGATGCGCATCGGCGCAGGATCGCACGGGATCCGAGGGGCGGGTGCGCGCGGGCGCGGCGGCGCGCCTCCGCGCCCCGTGGACTCGGGGCCAAGGCCCCGTCAAGGGCGGCCCGGCCGCCACGGCCCAGGGACGCGCCCCTCCGGTAACCCCCTCGGCGCCCTTCCCGTAGACTCGCCCGGTCCCATGAACTGCCCCCGCTGCTCCACGCCGATCCCGCCCCCGGCGGACCTCACGCTGCGGACGGCGCCCTGCCCCGGATGCGGCACGCAGGTCGACCTGGCCGCGGACGCGGGGGCCACCACCGCGCGTCCCCCCGCCGCGCCCGCCCCGCCCGTCGGCGACGACCCGTGGATCGGCCGGTCCTTCGCCGCGGGACGCTACACGATCGAGTCGCTGCTGGGCGCCGGCGGCATGGGACGCGTCTACCGCGCGCGGCAGACCGCCCTCGGCCGCGCGGTCGCCGTGAAGATCCTCTCCCCCGAGCTCGCCCGCGACGAGGGCTTCCGCCGCCGCTTCGAGCGCGAGGCCGGCACGCTCGCCGCCCTCGAGCACCCGCGCATCGTCACGATCCACGACGTCGGCGTCGAGGGCGACGTGCCCTACATCGTGATGGCCCTCGTCGTCGGGTCGAAGGGCGCCCCCGTCAGCCTGCGCGACCTCCTCGACGCCGGCCCCGTCGAAGAGGAGCTCGCGCTCCGCATCATCCAGGAGACGTGCGCCGCCCTCGAGTACGCCCACGGCAAGGGCGTCATCCACCGCGACATCAAGCCCGGCAACATCCTCCTCGACGCCGAGGGCCACGCGAAGATCGCCGACTTCGGCATCGCGCGCGTCACGGGCGCCTCCGACGCCGCGCACCTCACCACGACGGGCACCGTGCTCGGCACGATGCGCTACATGGCGCCCGAGCAGCTCGCCGACGCCGCCCGGGCCGACGCACGCAGCGACCTCTACTCCCTCGGCGTCGTCTTCTACGAGATGCTCACGGGTCAGGCGCCCGTGGGCCGGTTCGAGCTCCCGAGCGAGGTCCGCGTCGGCCTCGACCACCGGCTCGACGCGATCGTCGACCGCGCGCTCCGCCGCGCCGCGACCCAGCGCTACGCGAGCGCCTCCGAGATGGCGCGCGACCTCAGCCGCATCACCACCGAGCGCGACTATGGTCGCCTCCAGGGCGCGGACGCGGCGGCGGCGCGCGCGACGGGGGCCAAGGGGGGGGCGGATCCCGGGGGCGGCGGGGGCCGGACGCCTGCGAGCTCGGGCGCCGCCTCCACCGCTCCGGCGGCCCGTCCTCCCTCGCCCCCCGCCGGACCCGCCGGGCCCGAACGCACCGCTTCCTCCGCTCCCGCTGCGCGACCCACTCGCGCCGCGGATCACCGCGCGACCTTGCGCACCCTGCTGGCCCTGGTCGTGATCGGCGGCGGAATCGGCGTCTACCTCGCGACGCGCGCCACACCCCGCGACACGACCATCGGAACGGGTGGCACCGGGAGCGTGCCCGCGGCGCCTGCCCCCACGCCGTCGCCGGTCGCGAAGCCCACGCCGACGCCCGCCACCCCGTACCCGCCGGCGATGCAGGATCCCCCCGCCATGGAGCCGCCGCCGCCTCCCGCCGCCATGGCGGACGCCGAGGCGGCAGCCGACCGTCGCATCTTCGAGAACGCGCGCAACCGCATCCTCGAACTCCACACGACCGATGCGCTCGACGAGGAGACCTACGACGAGCTGAAGCGCACGCTCCCGACGTCCGGATCCCTCTTCGAGCGACATGCTGCCCAGAAGGCGCTCGAGGTCCAGCTCACGCGGTGGAAGGCGAGACGCGCCGCCGAGGTGGTCGCCGCGCTCCCCGAGGCGGTCGTTTCCCGTGCCCGGCAGGAGATGCGGCTGACGGCGGCGCAATTCCGCGCGACCGCGGTGAAGGTGCTCGAGGAGATGCCTCTGAAGGCCTGGCGGATCCGGGGCCTCCAGTCCGTGGGCGCCGACTTCGTGCTCGCCGTCTACGATGCGACCTCGGATGGCGCGTACGACGACGATGGGGTCGAGACGCGGATCGCCATCGCGGTCCTCGAAGGCGGCACCTGGAAGGTCTTCCCCTGACCGGGGACGAGAGGCGTCCGTGGACCGAAGGCTCATCCTGACCGTCGCCACCGCGGGCCTCGAGCGCGAGGTCCCCGTCGGTCCCGAGGGGTTCTCGGAGTTCGGGATCGGGCGCGGGACCGAGTCGTCCCTCTTCCTCAACCACCCCACGGTGAGCCGGAAGCACTGCCGAGTGGTGCGCCGCGACCGGGCCTTCCTCGTCGAGGACCTCGGCAGCTCCATCGGGACCTTCCGCAACGGGCAGCGCCTCACGGGGGCGGTCGAGCTGCACGACGGGGACGCGTTGACGGTGGGGGAGGTCGCGCTCCGCGTCCGCATCGTGGACGAAGAGGCCGAGGCCCGCCGACGGGCGCAGGCCGTCGCGACGATCCAGCCCGGGAAGGTGGCGCCGGTCGCGAAGACGCCGCCGGCCGCGAAGACTCCCCCGCCCCCGCCGCCCCCGCCGCCCCCCGCACCTGCGCCGCGACCGAAGGGCCCTGCGCCCGTCCGCGCGGGCGGCGAGCCGGTCCGGCGTACGAAGGAGAAGGAGGGCGACCGCACGATCCCGGGCGGCACGCGCACCGCCGAGGCCGGCCCGCAGTCCATCCCCCTCGACGGGAAGGACCGCGTGGTGCTCGGGCGCGGCGACCAGGCCGACGTGCCCCTCGAGAACCCGATGATCTCGCGGGCGCACGCCGAGGTGCGCCGCGACGGCGCCCGGCACGTGCTGGTCGACCTCGGCTCGACGAACGGCACCTTCGTCAACGGGGAGCGCGTCGGCGAGCCTCGCCCCCTCGCCCCGGGCGACGTCGTGCGGGTCGGGCCGTTCTCGCTTGGCTACGACGGGCACGCCCTCTCCACCGTGAAGGCCGCGGAGGGCACCCGCATCGAGGTGCGCGGCATCGGGAAGCAGGTGAACGACCGCGCGACCGGGAAGCCCATCTACCTGCTCAACGGGGTGTCGCTGACGATCCTGCCCCGCGAGTTCGTGGGGCTCCTCGGGTCGTCGGGCTGCGGCAAGTCCACGTTCATGGACACCGTGAACGGGCGCCGCCCGGCCACGGAGGGCACGGTCCTCTACGACGGGCGCAACCTCTACGACGCGTTCGACTCGTTCAAGCGGGGCATCGGCTACGTCCCGCAGGAGCTCATCTTCCACGACGAGCTGCCGGTCGCCGACGCGCTGCGCTACGCCAGCCGGCTGCGGCTCCCCGACGACACGACGGACGAGGAGATCGAGCGCAACATCGACCGCGTGCTCGGCGTCGTGGGGCTCAAGGCCGCCCGCGAGACGCTGGTGAAGCACCTGTCGGGCGGACAGAAGAAGCGCGTCTCCATCGCGATGGAGCTGCTCAGCCGGCCGACCGTGCTGTTCCTCGACGAGGCCACGAGCGGCCTCGACCTCGGCACCGAGGCGCTCATGATGCGCCTCTTCCGGGACCTCGCCGACGGCGGCGTGACCACCCTTTGCATCACGCACTACGTGGACAGCCTCGAGCTGTGCGACGTCGTCTGCTACTTCATCCGGGGCCGGCTCGCCTTCTTCGGCCCCCCAGCCGAGCTCAAGCGCTGGTTCGGCGTCGAGCGCATCCGCGACGTCTACGGCAAGGAGGCCGACAAGACGCCCGAGCAGTGGGAGGCGGCCTTCCGGGCGAGTCCCGCGTACGCGACCTACGTACGGGCCCGCGCGACCCCGGAGGCGCCCGCCGACGCCACGCGCGTCCAGCCCGGGCAGGCCATCGAGCAGGTGCGTCCGAAGGATCCCCGCCGGCAGACGAAGGTCCTCACGCAGCGGTACGTCCAGCTGGTCAAGGGCGACCGGCGCGCGCTGAAGCTCTCCCTGGCCATGGCGCCCATCATCGGGCTCCTGGCCGCGCTCGTCCTCGGAGGGAAGAGCGATGAGTCGGCCATGGAGCTCGCGAAGCGCCAGGGCCAGCTGAGCTTCATGCTGACGATCAGCACGTTCTTCTTCGGCCTGTTCGGCTCGTTCCGCGAGGTCGTGAAGGAGCTCGCGATCTACCGCCACGAGCGGTTCGTCAACCTCGAGATCGTCCCCTACCTCCTGAGCAAGCTCGTGCCGCTCGCGGTCCTCGGGGCGGTCCAGACGCTGCTGCTGCTGGCCGTGGTCCACGTCGTGGCCGACGTGCGGGCGCCGTTCCTCGCCCAATGGGTCATCCTGTTCCCGACCTACCTCGCGGCCATGCTCCTCGGCCTCGCGGTCTCGAGCGCGGCGGACACGAACGACAAGGCGGTGCTGCTCGTCCTGTCCATCCTGATCCCCCAGCTGCTCTTCTCGAACGCGTTCATCCAGCTCCCGGGGTTCGGCAAGGCCCTCGGGATGGTCGCCATCCTCTGCTACTGGGCCCACGACGGCCTGAAGAGCATGCTGCCGGACGAGATCCTCCGCACGGCGATCCCCGGCACCGGTACGGCCGAGGCGGTGTGGGATCACGAGCTCGGGCGATTCGTAGAGCGGCCGGGCGGAGGCAGCACCGTCCTCTTCGGGCACCACGGCTGGGCGCTCGACCTCCTGATGATCCTCGTGTTCGCCGCGGTCTACGCCGGGCTGGCGTTCTACTTCCTGCGCAAGAAGGATGGCCCGTACGGCCGGCCGTACCAGATCCCGTGGATCAAGTCCGGCTCGTGGGTCGTCGTGCGGACGCGCGCGAAGTGGGCGCTCGGGCGGCTCGTGGACGTGCTCGCCAAGGGCGTGTCGGGGCTCAGCCGCGGGCTCGAGAGGCTCAGCGAGAAGACGAAGGCGTCCGCGCAGGGCGCACCCGGAGCGACTCCCGGCGACCCGGCGTCGCCGTTCTCGGACTCCGCTCCGCCGTCGGGACTCCCTCCCCCGCCGCCCCCACCCTCCTTCGCCCCGCCTCCTCCGCCGTCCTTCCCGCCGCCGCCTCCTCCCGTCCCGCCGCCGTCCTCGGGCGCGCCCAAGCGCTGACGGCCCGATCGGCCGCCGTCACGAGCAGAAGGGCTGCTCGGCGCAGGTGTGGTCGAGGCTAGAGGCGAGGGCCTCGAGCTCGTCGGCGATGACCGTCGCGTCGTGCGGGCGGTCGGCCGGATCCTTGCGCAGCAGCCGTCCCACGACCTCGGCGAGGGGCGCGGGGATCTCCGCGGGGAGGGCCGGCGGCGCCTCCTCCCGGATCGCGCGCATCGTGCTGATGGGGTCGCGGCCCGAGAAGAGCGGCCGGCCCGTCAAGAGCTCGTGGAGGATCGCGCCGAGGGCGTAGAGGTCCATCTCGAAGCCCGGGGCGACGCCCTCGAGCTGCTCCGGTGCCATGTAGGCGGGCGTGCCGACGAGCACGCCGGTCATCGTCATGCGGTCGTTGGCCAGCGTGCGGGCGATGCCGAAGTCGGCGATGATCGGGCGGTCGCCCGCCGCGACGAGCACGTTGTGCGGCTTCATGTCGCGGTGGACGATGCCCTCGGCGTGGATCGCGGAGAGGCCCCGCGCGATGCCGACCGCGAAGCGCACGGCGCGGGGCGGCGGCATGGCGCCTTCGCGGAGGAGCAGGGTCCCGAGGTCGGGCCCCGCGACGAAGTCCATCACGGCGTAGGGCGTGCCGCGCTCCTCGCCGATGGCGTGCATGCGGATCACGTTCGGGTGGTGGATCCCCTGGAGCGCCTGCGACTCGCGGATGAAGCGCTCGCGCGCCTGCGCGTCCTCGCGGTGCTCGGGCTTGAGGGCCTTCACCGCCACCTCGCGGCCGGAGGGCACCGTGCGGGCGCGGAAGACGATCCCGAAGGCGCCCGCGCCGTGGCGCGCGACGAGCTCGACCTCCTCGCCGGTGCCGAGCGGCCGCAGGTGCGCGCCCGTCGAGAAGCCCGTGGGCACCTCGGCGAGCAGCCGCAGCCGGGTCTCCTGGAGGATCGTGCCGAGGGACGCGACGCTGCCGCGCCGTTGGTCGGGATCCCGCGCGAGCGCTCCCTCGAGCGTGGAGACGAGGATCTCGGGCACGTCGGGCCGCAGCACGCGCACCTTCGGTGCCTCGCCGGCGCCCGTGCGCGCGCGCGCGAGGGCCTCCTCGGGCGTCGCGCCGCCCGCGGGGTACTGGCCCGTGAGCCACCAGACGATCGTCGCGGCCAGCGAGTAGAGGTCGGCCGCCGGCGTCGTCTTGGCGCCGGTCAGCTCCTCCGGCGCCGTGAACGCCGACCACGCGGCGACCGCGGGGCGGAGCGGCCAGATGCCCGCGGCGAGGTCGGCGCTCTTGGTCCAGGCGGCGAGGACGGCGCCGTGCTCGTCGACGAGGACCCACCTCGGAGCCACGCGCCCGCTGACGAACCCTCGGGAGTGCAGGTGCGCCAGCAGGTCCGCGATCTCGCCTCCCCACCGCGCGGCGTCCACGAGGGGGACGGGGCCGCGATCGTGCACGAGCTGCTCGGACTGCGTGCCGATCCGGTTCTCCTGCACGCTCCACAGCGCGCCCTCGGCCTCGAAGGCGTCGAGGATGCGCACGATGCCCGGGAGCTGGAGCCCGGCGGCGTGGCGCATCTCGCGGAAGAACGTCCCGCGCGCGTCCTCGGCCCGCGCGGGATCGATCGTGACGCGCCGGAGGATGACGAGGTTGCCGAGCACCGCGCTACGCGCCCGGTAGAAGGTGCTCGGGCCGCTCGTGAGGAACGACTCGAGGATCTCGTAGCTGGCGAGCCGGGCGACCATGGCCGGCGATCGTACTCGGGGTGCGAGCCCCCCACGCCCCCCGGTCCCGCGGCCTACTTCCTGCCCGCCGAGGCCTGTCGGACGCCGTCGCCCGCCAGGGGTGCGGTCACCCGGTCGCCCCCGAGGAGGACGGTGAGCTCCGGGGCGCCCTTTGGCGCGAGGCGCATCCGGACGAGGTGCCAGCCCGCGTCGAGGTGCGTGAGCAGGTGCGACTGGACCGTTCCGACGAGGTCGGCGGCCGGGGCGACGGGCTTCCCGTCCACCTCGAGCGTGAAGCGGCCGTTCGCGTTCACCATCCACTGGTACAGACCCGTCGCCGTCACCTCGACCTCGCCCTCGACGAGGACCTCCTTCAGCGCGTCCTTCGTCTTGGCCTCGATGCCCTTCCTCGCAGGTTCCTGGCCCGGCCCGCCGAGGGAGGGGAGCACGAGGTCCACCGGCTTGCCGGTCGCGGGGGTCAGCGTCACGTGCCAGCCCGGCTTCCCGGGCCCACCCTTGCCGCCCTTGCGCAGGGCCGGCGGCTCCACGACGACCGTGGCGAAGGCGCTGCGGGCGGCGGGGCCCTTCGCCCGGACCGCGCGCACGTGGAGGGTGACGGCGCCAAGGCCGAGGCCCGCCTCCGCCACGGGCATCGAGCCCTTGAACGCATCGCCCTTCACGTCGGCCTCGGCGATCTTCCACGCACCGCGCAGAAGCTCGACCTTCGTCGCGCCCGGGGCGCGACCCGACCACGTGAACGTGCCATCGAAGCCCACGCGCTTCGGGACGATGAGCGTGGGCAGGGGCCCGCCGTTGTGCACCGTGACCACCGCGGTCGTGCCCGTCCGCGTCTCGATGCGGTCGCTCTCGACGGCGACGACGCGCACCTCGTGCGCCCCGTCCTCGGCGGCGGTCGTGTCCCACGCGAGCGGGGCCCCGGGGGCGGACTCGCCCGCGGGAACGCCGTCGACCCACAGCTCGACCCTCCCGATGGGGCGACCTTCCGCCGCCGTCACCGTGGGGGTGAACGACACGGTGCCCTCGAGCGGCGCCGCGCCGACGTCCAGCGCGATCTTCCCGAACTTCGCGAACGGCCGCGCGAGCGGATCGCCGAGGATCACCAGCTGATAGGGGCCCGCGACGCTCTGGTAGAAGGCCTCGGCGAGGGAGCATCCCTCCGCGTAGTGCACGTGGATGTGGGGCACCGGGAACTTCCACTGCACGGAGTAGGGCTCATGCACGGTCCCGGACGAGCCCGCCGCGCCCGCGCGGATCCACGCCGAGCACTTCGTCTGGCCGCCGTGGTCGAACTGGCCGCCGTGCGAGGTCAGGTGCTCCGCGATGGCCCCGGGCACGAGGCGGCTCTTCGATGGCGTCCAGTCGAACCCGGCCGTCCCGACGCACGCGCCGAGGACGTCGTCCTTGCCGACGGGCAGCACACCCGTCTGGCCCGCGTCCTCCTTCGAGAGCACGACGGCCTTCCTCCCGAGGGCCTCGAGCGCCTGGATCGCGAGCGGGAAGCGGGGCTCGCGGGTCGTCGCACGGACGTCGCCGTTCTTCAGGAAGTAGAAGGTGCCGTCGGGGTTCTTCCCGTCGCTGTCCGCGGCGCGTTCGAGGCACGCGAGCACCTCGGGGACCGAGTTGCCCCACGGCCCGGTGTAGCCGAGCAGCGTGGACAGGAAGTACCGGTCCGTCGAGTCCCGGGTCCGCTCGGGGTCGTCCACGGGCAGGGCGTCGCCGGTCCACGCCGAGCGGGCGCGGAAGCCGTGCGCGGGCTGGACGCCGTCCCCCGACGCCGCGGAGGCCGTCGCGGCCATCCGGGCGAGGAGCGCGTCGAACGCGGGCTTTCCCACGAGCGACTCGAGGTCGGGGTCCTTCCGCGCCGCGTCGGCCTCGGTGAAGCCCTTCTCGACGGCCCGCGCGAGGGCGGCGAGCGCCTCGTTCTCCTTCCCGAGCCGGGCGAGGCAGCAGGCGTAGTTGTAGTGCGACGTCGGATCGTCCGCGTACGTCGAGAGGAAGCGTGCGTACGCCGCGGCCGCCTTCTCCCAGTCCTTCTCGATCAGCGCGTTCCGGGCGTCCCGCGCCGCGCTCGCCTCGGCCTCGGTGGGGGGGCGCAGGCCTGCCCCGACCTCGCCGGGCGCCCGGCGGTAATAGCGATTGCCGAACCCGTCGAGGTACCCGTCGGCGTCCTTCGCCTCGACGCGCCGCGCGAAGTACGTCATGGACGTGAGGCTCGCCGTGGGCGTCATCGGCGGGATGAGCTGGCGCGGGAAGTCGGCCGTGAAGTCGACGCCGTAGGGCATCTCGGTGGACCACGCGATCACGTCGGCGCGGTCGAGGATGCCGAGCGCCTCGAGGTGGGCGCGCACGGGAGCCCACATCTTCGTGCGGAAGTCGTCCACGCCGATGACGGCGAGCTGGGGCACCTCGTACAGCGGGATCACGTGGCTCGCGGGGATGCCGCGGCGGCGCACGTACTCGTTCGCGACCCGGACCGACGAGGGCGACCGGGCGTTCACGACGACCACCGTGGTCTCGGGACCTCCCCCCGCGCGCGCGCGAGCGGGCGCGACGACCGACACCCCGATCGCGACGAGGCACGCAAGCGTCAGGCGGTTCCGCATGGCGGACCAAGGTACCGCCCGTGGCGGCACTCTCCCCGCATCGTGCGGGGCGCGCGATGGTCGGCGCCGCCGGCCGCAGGGCGGGGTACCCTCGCCCCCCGCGCCCCGACGTTCCCAGCGGGCCCCGATCGCCCCCATGCCCAGCCTCTCGGCCCTCGTCCTGATCTACGACATCCGTGGCTTCACCGCCGCGTCGAAGCGACTCAAGACCGCCGACCTGGGTTCGTTCGCGACCGGCGCCCACCGCGCGATCCTCGACCTGTTCGCGCAGCGCCCGCCGACCTTCGTGAAGAACCTGGGCGACGGCCATCTCCTGCTCTGGGAGATGTCCGATCCTCCCGACCCGGACCTCGTCGCCGACGTCGTGCGCGGGGCGCACGCGGCCCAGACCGCGTTCGCGGCCTTCGCGACCGGGGTCGGCACGGCGGGGGGCGAGCTGCCCCGGCACGTGGGCGTCGGCGTCGCACTCGGCGAGGTGTCGAGGTCCGACGACTACTACGGGATCGCCCTCAATCTCGCCGCGCGCCTGCAGAATCTCGCGCGCCCCGAGGGCCTCGCGCTCTCGCCCTCGGTCTTCGACGCCGCGGGCGCGCGCGACGCCCGGCTGACGGCCGAGTTCCGCCGGGCGAGGGTCCACCTGAAGGGCCTCGGCTCCACGGTGGTGTTCGTCAAGCGGCCGTTCTCGTGGCTGCGCGTCCTCGCGCCGGTGGTGCGGGTCGCCGCGCTCCTCGCGCTGCCCCTGGGCTACCTCGCCCTGTGCGACGCGGGCCTCGCGCTTCCGGGAGGGAACGCGGTTCGACGCGGGATCGACGCCGTCGGGCTGACCCTCTTCCGCTCGGTGCGCGCCACGGACGAGGTGGCCGTGGCCGCCGCGGCGGCGCGCCGGGCCCTCACCCGCCTGCTCCTCGACCAGCGCTCGCCCGAGGGCTGGTTCCGCAACGAAGTCGTCTCCCCGTCGGTCACGGGCCCGATCCGGGCCGACGCCGACATCGACGTCTGGGCCGCCTCGCAGTGCCTGTACGCGGTCCTCAAGTCGCCCGAGACCACGCCCGGCGAGCTTGCCTCCCTCCGCACCGCCCTCGCTGCGCCCTTCGAGAAGGGACGCGCGATCGAGGTGGACGGCGTGAAGTACGGCTGGCCTCCGCATCCGCGGCACCCCTACACCGAGGCCGAGCCCTGCCTCTGGACCGTGTGCGCCCTCGCG
>JAYTCP010000748.1:0-3953 GCA_043736435.1 Planctomycetia bacterium
CTGGCGCGACGCCCGCGTGGCTCGCTTCACGCTCGAGACTTCGACCGGCCTGCACGACGACTTGGCGTCCACGGACCGTTGAGCGGGACGGACCCGTCAGGGAAGGGTAGGGGCGCCGGGGGCGGGGAGGGAGACCGAGACCTCAAGGACGCCCGCGCGCGGCAGCTCGGCCCGGATGCTCCCGCCGAGGCGTCGGAGCACCCCCTGGGCCACGGAGAGCCCGATCCCCGCGTGGCTCCCGTCCGTGCGCGAGGCGTCGCCTCGCCAGAATCGCTGGAACAGCAGAGGCAGGCCTTCCGCGCGCAGCCCCTCGACGGAGTTTCTCACGCGTGCGATGGCACTGTCCCCGCTGGCAGCGGCGCCGATCTCTACCGATCCGCCCCGGGGGGTATGGTCGGCGGCGTTCGAGAGCAGGTTCGAGAGGACGACGCCGAGAAGCGTGGGATCGGTGATCACGACGACCGGCGCATCCGGTCCGAACGAGACGGCGAGAGAACGCTCGGCCGCACGCGACTCGAAGGGCTGCCACAGCCGTCGTAGGAGGGCCGTCAGCTCCACCGCCTCGGGGCGCAGGTCGAGGCGATCACCCTCGCTTCGCGCGAGGAGAAGGAGGCTCTCGACGAGGCGCTGCATGCGGACCGACGAGCTCGCCGACGTCTCGATGGCGTGGCGCACGGCTTCGGGATCGTCCGGATGGCGGAGTGCCAGCTCCGCCGCCGCCCGGATCTCGGTGATGGGCGTGCGCAGCTCGTGGGCCGCGTCGGCCGTGAAGGCGCGCTCCCGGTCGAACGCCTGCTCCAGGCGCTCGAGCAGGTCGTTCACGCGGAGCCGTATGGGCTCGAGCTCGCCCGGCTGATGCTCCGCCGGGATCCGCGCGCCGAGGTTGGCGGGGCCGATGGACGCCACCGTCTCGCCCAGCCGCGCGACCGGAGCGAGGCCGCGGCTCACGAGGCGGCTCGTCACGAAGGCGCCCGCGGCGAGGAGGAGGACTCCGCCCGCGAGCAGTCGAAGGCGAAGGGAGAGCAATGCGTCCCTGAGCCCGGCGCTCGACCGGGCGACGAAGACGAGGAGCGTCGCGGCCCTTCCCGTGGAGGGGGCCTGCGTCACGGCGACCTCGTCCTCGGGCGCCGGCTCGAAGCGCACCTGCGCCACTCGGCCGGGACTCCCGTCGGGAAGCGTGAGCGCCCAGGTCGCGGCCGTGGCCGAGGCTCCCGTCGGCACGGAGAGCGACGAGCCCTTCAGGGAGCGCGAGCGTTCGAGCACGGTCCCGTCGAGCCGACGCACCTCGAAGTACTCGGGGGCGACCTCCCGCACGAACTCGGGCATGGTTGCCTCGGAGTACTCGAAGACGAAGCCGGTGGCGGTTCGCTCGACGAGGGTGGCCAGGGCGCGCGCCTTCGCCTCGCTCGTGGCATCGAACTGCCGGACGAGCTCGGTGCGCATCTCGTGATCGGCGAAGGCCTCGAGGATCGCGAGAATCGCCCCCAGGGCGACGACCTGTCCGATGACGAGCCGACGACGCATCGACGTCATGCGCCGGACTCCTCGAGGACGTACCCGAGACCGCGTCGCGTGTGGATGAGGGGGACCGCGCCCGGCACGTCGACCTTGCGTCGCAAGGTGCACACCGCGCGGTCGACCGCGTTGCTTGCGGGTTCGTCGCCCTGACCGTAGAGACGCGCCTCGATCGCAGACCGGTCGACCACGGCGCCGCGCCGCAGGGCGAGCAGCTCGAGGAGCGCGTACTCCTTGGGCGTCAGGTCGACCGGCTGTCCCCCGCGCTCGACGCGACGCGCGCCCATGTCGATGACGAGGTCGCCCACTCGGAGATGCGGCTCCCGTGCTCCATGGCGACGCCGCACGAGAACCTGCACCCGGGCCAAGAGCTCCTCGAAGGCGAAGGGCTTGACCAGGTAGTCGTCGGCCCCGCCCCGCAGCCCTTTCACGCGCTCGGTCACCGTGTCGCGGGCAGTCAGGATCAGCACGGCGCACGGCCGCCGCCGGTCACGCACCCGTCGCAGCACCTCGAGCCCGTCCATGCCCGGCAGCATCAGGTCGAGGATCACGACGTCGTGGTCCACGGCCAAGGCGCGGGCGAGCCCCTCGGGGCCGTCGGCAGCCGTGTCCACGGTGAAGCCGGCATGGCGGAGGCCGACCTCCAGGCTCTTGCGCAGGCTCTGCGAGTCCTCGACGACCAGCACCTTCATGGCGTAGAGCGTACGTCGGGCCCGGGAGGCGTCTCCCCCCGGACCCGACGATCGGGCGCCGTCCGAGTGCTACTTCTCGGCCTTGTGGGGGCCGTGGATCCGCCCCGCTGCGTCCACGAGGATCTCGCGGGTGGCCCCGCCGACCGTCACCTTCACCTCGAAGTACGTCCGCTTGACGGACTCCACCGAGCCGATGGTCGCGCCGGGGTGCGCGGCTTCGAGCTGCTTGCGGACGGCCTCGGGCAGCGCCGCCGCCGTCGAGGTCTCCTCCTGCTCGAGCACGTCACCGGCCGGGCTGAACGTCGCCGACGCCTTGCCGGTCTTCGTCTCGTAGCCGACCTCGAACACGGTCACGCCGTCCTTCGTATCCTTCTCGAACTTCATCGCCGTCGTCTTCCCGATCAGGGCTTCGGCCGCTGCCTTCACCGGCGCAGGCACGTCCGCCGCCGCGACGGCGCTCTCCTCCCCCTCGCCCCCCTCCTCTTCCTCCCGACCGAGGAACTTGCCATCCGCGGCGATCTTGATCTCCTCTGACTTCCCATTGCGCACGACGGTGATCTCGTAGACCTGCTTGCCGTCCTCGTTCTCGATCTCGACCGACTTGACAGTGGCGCCGGCGGCCTCCTTGTCGAGCGTGGCCTTGACCGCTGCGGGGAGGTCAGCCGGCTTCGGGTCGTCGCCCGCGAAGGCGGACCAGCCGGTGATCATGATGGCGAAGCCGAGCGCGACGAGGAGAACGGGGTGCTTCACGGGGAGCTCCAGAGGGCAGGGGACGATCGATGGACGGCGATTGGATCCGGGGTGGATTACGCGTTCATTACGGGCGAGGATGAGGGGCTCCAACGGCGTCGACGCCGTTGCCGGGTGTGAGGAGGGATACCACGCACCCGATGCCCGGCTGGCGCCCCCAGGCTCCCGCCCCCGGTGCGCGGTACCGCCTCCGCTCCTCGCCAAGCGACCCGGACCCGTCTCGAAACGGGGCGAAGCGCTGCCCATCCAGTCCGCAAGTGCGTCTCACGCACGCACGCAAAGGGGAGGCGGCGGGGGCGCGCGCTTGGTAGATTCCCCGCCTCGTACGGCTCGGGAGGGCTCCCATGCGCGCATCGTTCGGATCGGTCGGCTTGGTGACGTCGGTCCTTTGGTTCGCGGCGGCGGCCGACGCCTCCGCTGACTCCACGACGAACCCGTTCCCCCGTCGTTCATGGCACCCCGTCGCGCCACCGACGGCCCCGGCCGCCTTTCCCGTGCCGATGCCCTCGCCCGCTCCGGCCCCCGCCCCTGCGCCGGTCGTCATCCCCCCGCCGCCGCCCGCTCCCGCGGCCTCCCCCGCGGTCGTCGCGGCGCCCGCTCCCGCGCTGCCGCCGTCGGTGGTGCCGCCGCCGCCCCAGTTCCCCCGCACGACCGTCGTCATCCCGGTCACGCCCGTGCCGGTGCGTCCGCAGCCCGTCGCGAGTCGGCCCCCGACCCCGTACGCCCCGGCGCCCGCGCCCGTGTGTCCGCCGCCGTGCGCCACCAAGAACTGGTACTTCACGCCGTGGGCGCGCGTCTCGTATCTCTCCCCGTCGGGCGAGCAGTTCATCACGAAGGGGGGCGTGCCCGGGTCGGCCACCTGGATCGACCTCGAGGACGACATCGACCTCGACGACTCCTTCGTGCCCGAGCTGGGCCTGACGGTCGACTACAAGCGCCACCGCGTGAAGGGCTCCTACGAGCCCATCCGCTTCGAGGGCACCACCGTGCTGCCGC
>JAYTCP010000749.1:0-4227 GCA_043736435.1 Planctomycetia bacterium
CGTCATCACGGCGCGCCACGCGGGTGCGCGCGTGCGGCCGGCGGACCTCGACGCCGTGGCGCTCGCCTGGACGACGATCGACCTCCGGACCGTCCGGCCGACCGAAGCCGAGCGGGCCCGTGCCTTGGCCGACGCCGTGTTCGCGGCCCTGCTCACGCCCGCCACTTTGGAGTCCGCCCATGCCGCGTGATCTCACGTCCACGCCCGAGTGCTTCCAGTCGCACCTCGGCGTCTGGGCGATCCTGCCCTCGTACCTGCACGAGTCGCTCGCCGCGATCCGCTCGGGCCTCTACCGGCCGCGGGCGCAGGGGGCCCCGGTGCTCGTGGGCGTCACCCTGCCCGCCGACGTCCAGGGCGAGGGGGTGATGCCCCCGGCGCTCTCGTACGCCGTGACGGCCGAGGGGGTCGGCGTGCTCCCGCTCCACGGCCCGTCGATGAAGGCCCGCTCGAAGTACGGCGGCTACAGCACCGTGGACGCGCGCCGCCAGCTCCGGGCCATGGCCGCCGACGAGCGGGTGGGGGCGATCCTGCTCCACATCGACTCCCCCGGGGGGCACGTCGCCGGGACGAAGGAACTGGCCGACGACGTCGCCGCCGTGGACCAGACGAAGCCGGTCCACGCCTACCTCGAGGACGCCGGCGCCTCGGCAGCGTACTGGATCGCGTCCCAGGCGCGGACCATCGCGGCCAACGCCATGGCGATGGTCGGGAGCCTCGGGACGTTCACCGTCCTCTACGACCTCTCGAAGGCCGCCGAAATGGAGGGCGTCCAGGTCCGCGTCGTCTCGACCGGCGAGCGGAAGGGATCGGCGGCTCCCGGGACGCCGGTGACCGACGCGGACGTGGCCGAGGCCCAACGGCTCGTGGACGGATTCGACGCCTTCTTCCGGGCCGGCGTGCGGGACGGGCGCGAACTCGGGGCGAAGGAAGCCTCCTCAGTCTGGACCGGGTCCGTCTGGCTGGCGGGGGAGGCGAAGGGGCTCGGGCTCGTGGACCGCGTCGAGACGCTCGACGCGGCGGTCGAGCGGCTGGCGGCGCCACTGCGCGCGAGAGCCGCTCGGCAGAGGCTTGCCCGCCAGCCTTCAAGCGCGCAAGGTGGTAGAATGACGTGAGTTGCGGAGGCTCTCGCCATGAAGACTCGTCGCGTCGCTGCAGTGGCTGCGGTCTCAGCACTCGCGCTGGGAGCAATGCTCGCGGGGGTCGCTCCCGCAGGCGACGCGCCCGCGAAGCCGCCCGCGGTCGCCGCGTACGACGCGGCGAAGACCGCGGCAGAGCGCACACTGAACGAAGCCGGATACCGCGAGCACATCCAGGGCTGGCGGACGTACCTCCTTCACAAGCACCTCGGCGAGTGGGTAGTGATCGCAGGCGGGAAGGCGTACCCGGTGAATGCCACAGGTACTGCAGTCCGCCCTGCGGCCACGATGGAAGAAGCGGACGCTGCGGCTCGCACCGCAGTCCCGAACGCACGCCACCGATTCGTCTTCCGAATCGGCGAGGACGGGGGCCTCTTCCAGCAGATGGGCGGCGCGGAGGTTTCCCACGTCCTTGGCAACGTATTCATGGCCGAACTGGAGCGTCCGGATGTGGAGATGAAGGGCCTTGGCTCGGGACAGAAGATCTACTTCCACGCGCTCAACGCTATGCACGGAGAGCGCGTCGAGATCACCGCGCGTGGCCCCGACGATCGGATGTTCATGAAGCCTGAGGTTGGCGCACCAGGTGCCGCAGGGTTTGAGAACGCCCTCTACGTCCTGTCCACCGGCTACGCAGGCTGTATGACCATGTCCGCGGAAACCGCGGCGACCGCCTCGCTCCAACTATGGGAAGTCCCCGGCACCGTCACGGTCGAGGGTGCGTTTCAGAAGGGCGTCTGTCGGCGTGCCCGTGCCCGGGTTCGATTCCCGGTGACAGACCTCGACTTCCTCATCCCTGTTGCCGTCTGGCCGGAGAAGAAGTGAGCGGAGGAGATCGCTTGCCGACGCCCCCCCTCCGTGGTTGAATCTCTCCCGTAACCAGTAGCGACCTCTCGGCGGCTGTGCCCCGGGACGTGATCGCCTGCGACCTCTCGGTGGCCGTACCACCGGAATCGATCGCGGAGTAGCTGAGCGCCGCACCGAGGCCGAGCCCGGTGCTGTGACGCGCGGCTGCGCCATCCCGCCACACGCGCGGGGCGCACCTACGTCGTGCCCCCCTCGCGCCCGAGGAGGCATCCCCGTGTCCCGATTCGCGCTCGTCGCCGAAGAGTCCACCAAGAAGGCCGCCGCCAAGCGTGCGGAGGCCAACGCCCTCGCCGACAAGGAAGGGGGGCTCTCCAAGGAAGAGGCCGCCCGCTTCGACGCACTCGTCACCGAGGCCGAGTCCTTCGACGCCGACGCCACCGAGAACCGCACGCGCGCCGAGCGCCTCCAGAAGAACGGCGAGGCGCTCGCCGGCTACAGCCGCCCGCGCCCGCGTCAGGCGGCCGATCCGCAGGGCGAGCCGATCGTCGCCCGCGAGGGATGGCGGGACGACCCCAAGTGCGGCTTCAAGTCGCCCAAGGAGTACCTGCTCAAGGTCATCGAGGCCCCGAAGGCGCGGCGGCTCGACGACCGGCTCCAGTTCCTCGCCGCCGCAGGCTCCGACGAGCAGGGCGAGTACAGCGACCCCCACGGGAACTTCCTCGTTCCCACGGGCTTCTCGCCCACGCTGATGACCACGCCCACCGAGGCGGATCCCATCTCCGGGCGCACGACGGCGCTGCCGATGACGTCGCCGATGGTCGAGTGGCCCGCCCGCGTGGACAAGGACCACCGCACCAGCGTCTCGGGCGGGCTCACCGTCACGCGCAAGGCCGAGACGGTCGCCGCGATCGCCAGCCGCCAGAAGTACGAGAAGATCCGCATGGCGGTCGACGACCTCTTCGGGGTCGCCATCGCCACCGAGCGGATCCTCTCGGACTCGCCGATCTCCTTCGCGGCCCTGCTCGAAGCGGGCTTCGCCGAGGAGTTCGCCGCGAAGCTGCTCGAGGAGCGCCTCTACGGCTCGGGCATCGGCGAATACCTGGGGGTCCTCAACTCCCCCTGCCTCGTCGCGATCACGCGCGCGGGCGCGGGCGCCCTCGCGGGGGCGGACATCCTGAAGGCCCGTCGGCGCTGCTGGCGCTACGGCGACGCCATCTGGCTCGCGAACCACGACACGTACGAGGACCTCGCCAAGGCCCACATCTCGGGCACCAACGGCGACGTGTTCCTCTTCTCGCCCGCCCGGGGCGAGGACGTCCCCGACATGCTGCTCGGGCGGCCCGTGTTCTTCACGGAGTTCGCCGAGACCAAGGGCACGAAGGGCGATCTGATCCTCGGCAACTGGTCCCAGTTCCTGGAAGCCGTCTACCAGACCGAGCAGCGCGCCGAGTCGATCCACGTGCGGTTCCTCGAGCACGAGCGGGTCTTCAAGTTCTGGATCCGCAACGCCGGCGCGCCGTGGTGGAGCGCCTCCCTCACCCCGAAGAAGGGCGCGGACACCCTCTCGCCCTTCGTCGTGATCGCCACGTAGTCCCCCGGAACCGGAGACACCCATGGGAGTCAGCGTCCAGGCCACGAACCGCTTCCTCGCGAACAACGCGGTGAAGCTCTACGACTTCGACCCCGACGGCGTGAACCCGGTCGACGTCGCGTGGGTCCCGTTCCACTCGTTCTTCGGGCTGGTCGTCGGGTTCTTCCGCACGATCGGCGTCGGGGCCGTGGACGGGTTCAAGGTCCTCGCGAACACGAAGGCGGACGGCTCGGGCACCGACGTGGCCGTCAAGGCCCACGCGCTCGCCGCCCAGCCCGACGCGGTCGGCGACCAGGTCTGGCTGGAGGTCCTGGCCGAGGAGGTGCGCCAGGCGTGCACCGACGCGGGCGTGGTCCCTGCCGCCGTCTCGGCCAACGTCGAGTTCGCGACCGCCACGGACGAGGGCGTGGTGGTCTACATCCGCACGGACCCGCGCTTCGCCAAGGACGGCCTCACGGCGGACGTCGTGGCCTGATGCTCCCGAGGAAGGTCATCGCCGGGCCCGAGCTGGAGCCGCTATCGCTGGAAGAGGCGAAGCGGTTCCTGCGCATCACCACGAGCGCCGAGGACGACGTCGTCACCGCCCTGATCGCGGCGGCGCGGAAGCGCATCGAGCGCGGGACCGAGCTCGCGCTCATCACCCAGACCGTCGAGGTGAAGCTCGACGGCTTCTGGGGCTCGTGCGCGATCGAG
>JAYTCP010000750.1:0-9635 GCA_043736435.1 Planctomycetia bacterium
CGACCCTCCCCGTTCCCGCGGGACGGCGACGGCCCCGCCGGCCTCCCCGCGTGGGACGCCACGTCGATGGCGTCGACGCCCGAGGCCGGCTGGCCCTCGTTCCGCCGCTACGCGCGCGTGGTCTACCGACGCCCGTTCGAGAACCTCCGCGACCTCTGGCGGCTGCGGCGGCACGTGGCGCACCCGCTCCGGGCGCTCACGGAGCGCCACTACCGCGGCCGCCCGTACCTGGGCACGCTCGAGTTCCGCGACGGGCCCGTGATCCGCTACCGCGTCGGCACCACGGACCGCCACATCGCCTGGACCACGTTCCTCCGCGACGAGTACCGCGTCGGCCGCATCCCGACGGACCGCAAGCTCGGCTGCGTCGTCGACATCGGCGCCCAGATCGGCACGTTCGCGGCGCTGATCGCCCGCAAGGCCGAGCGCGTGCTCGCCTTCGAGCCCGTGCCGGCCAACGCCGCGCTCCTGCGCCGCAACGTGGCGGCCTTCCCCCACGTCGAGGTGATCGAGGCGGCCGTGGCCGACCGCGAGGGCACGCTCACCCTGCACCTCTCCGAGGACAACACCGGTGGGCACTCGGCCTACCGCGCCGCGGGCCGTGACGAGGGCCGCGCCGTCACCGTGCGGTGCCTGCCCCTCCGCCCGGCCCTCGACGCGCGCGGGATCGCGACGGTGGACCTCCTGAAGCTCGACTGCGAGGGCGCGGAGCACCTGGTGCTCGCCACGCTCGAGCGCGACGGGCTCGACCGCGTGAAGGCCCTGGTGATGGAGTACCACGAGCTCGCGCCCGGCGCGGCCCCGACGACGACGGGCGAGCAGCTGGTGGCGCTCCTCGAGCGGAACGGCTTCGTCGTCGAGGTGGTGCCCGACAGCGACCGGACGGGGATGATCCACGCCCGACGCGCCTGACGCCGGTCGTCAGCGTGCGGGCAGCTCGCCGCGGAGCAGTGCGTCCTCGCCGTCCGTCGACAGCGCCACGAGGTGCGCCTGGCGGTCGCCGGCGATCTTCGCGGGGATGAGCGTGAGCAGACCCGCCGCATGCGCGTCGTGGAGCCACTGCTCGACGGTCTCGCGCTTGCGCCCCGAGAGGGCGCCGTACGTCGGGCCCGTGCCGAGGCGGCCCTTCATCCCGGCGCTCCTGCTCCCGACGAGGTGCTCGGCGATCCGCCGGAAGCCGAACCGGCCGTCGTGGGCGTGGACCGCCTCGAGCACCGTCAACAGGGCTCGCTGCTCGGAGGCGGTGCGCGGCGCGCGTGCGTTGCGGGCCGCCGCCTCCTCGCAGGCGTCGCACCGGCCGCACGCGTGGGGCGACGGGTCGCCGAACGCCTCGAGCAGCCGTCGCGCGCGGCAGCCCGGCGCCTGCGCGTAGCCGACGATCTGGTCGAGCTTGCGCTCCTCGCGCGCGCGCTTGACCTCGAGCTCCTCGAAGTCGACGGCGCCGAGGACGTCCTCGGGGAGCCCCTCGGCGCGGATCTCGGTCGCACGGCCACGGAATGGCGGCGCGTACTCGATGCGACCCAGCTCGTGCAGCCGCTGGAGGCCCTTCCGCAGCGTGTCCTCGCTGCGGCCGAGGAGGTCGGCGGTCTCCTCGAGATCGAGCGCGTGCTCGCGGCTCGTCCCGAGGCGCTTCGACAGCCAGAGGAGGAGACGCGACAGCCCCGGCGGCACCTGCGGCGCGCCGAACAGGCTCTCCGGCGGCGGCTTCACCGTCACCTTCGCCCGGTTCTCGCCCCGGCGTCCGCGGCGCACGACGGCCGCGCGGTCGAGGATCGCGAGGGAGGCCGAGACCGCCGCCGGCGGCGCCTCGACGCGCAAGCGGGTCGCGATCTCCTCGGCCGTCAGCTCGAGCCGGCGCTCGCCCGCCTCGAGCAGGACGCGACACACCTCGGTCACCACCTGCCGCGACGGGTTCGCCGACTCGAGGAACCACCGCTGGATGTGGATGTCGCCCGGATGCCAGAGCAGCGTGCAGGTGGCCGGCTTCCCGTCACGGCCCGCGCGCCCCGCCTCCTGGACGTACGCCTCGACCGTCCGCGGGATCTCGAAGTGGATCACGCGCCGCACGTCGGGCCGGTCCACCCCCATGCCGAACGCGTTCGTCGCGACGAGCAGGGGCGCTCCCCCCGTGAGGAACGCCTCCTGCGCGCGGATGCGCTCCACTTCCGAGAGGCCCGCGTGGTAGCGGAGCGCAGGACGGCCGCGTGCGCGCAGCAGGGCGTGCAGTCGCTCCACCTGCTTGCGGCTCGCGCAGTACACCAGCGTCGCCCCGGGCTTGCGCACCCGCTCGAGGAGGAGGTCGTCCTTCTCGGAGCGCGTCTTCGCGCGCATCACCTCGAAGCGCAGGTTCTCCCGCACGATGCCCGTCACGAACCGCACGGAATCGACGAGGCCCAGCTGGAGGACGATGTCGTCCTGGACCTCCTTCGGCGCCGTGGCCGTCAGCGCGAGCACCGGCGGCCGTCCGAGGAGCTCGATGGCGGGCCCGAGGCGCCGGTAGTCGGGGCGGAAGTCGTGCCCCCACTGGCTGATGCAGTGGGCTTCGTCCACGGCGACGCGGGCCACCTTCACGCCGGCCATCCGCGCGCGGAAGCGCTCGCTGCGGAACCGCTCCGGCGCGACGTAGAGGAGCTTCAGCTCCCCGGCGATGGCCCGATCGAGGGCGGACTCCTGGTCCTCGAGGGACACCATGCTGTGGATGTCGGCAGCGGCGATGCCCTTGCGCGTCAGCGCATCCACCTGGTCCTTCATGAGCGCGATCAGCGGGCTCACGACGAGAGTCACGCCCTCGTCGAGCAGCGCGGGCACCTGGAAGCAGAGGCTCTTCCCCGCGCCCGTGGGCATGACGCACAGGACGTCCCGCCGGGCGAGGGCCGCCGCGATGACGGGCCCCTGGCCGGCGCGGAACGCCTCGAAGCCGAAGCGCTCGCGGAGGATCGCGAGCGCCTCCGGCGGCGGCTCCACCGGCGGGGGCGACGAGGCCGACGTCGGGGGCGTCGCCGCCGCGGCGGCGGGCTCCTCCGTCGGCGGGTCCGGGTCGCGGGGGAAGATCATCGCCCCGCACGCTACCCGGGGCGGACGACACCCCCCCGACGCCGCGCGCCGCGCGGCCGGCCCCCGCCGCCCCCGTCCGTCCGACCCTCCCACGGCCCCCGCCGCCCCCCGGAGAGTCCCCACCGCCCGGGTATCGTTCGCGCCCGTGACCGGCCCCCTCCCCCCGCTCCGTCGCGACCTGGCCCCCACCGACCGGGTCCACGTCCTCTTCTACGCGATCGTCGTGATCGTCGCGACGCTCCGGGTGACGGCGCTCCCCGAGCCGTGGAAGCCCTATCTCTGGTACGGGGGCGCGCTCGCGGCGACCCTCCTGCTCGCGCGCATGCTCCGCGGGAAGCAGGGGCTCGCGGGCATCCTGCCCCGCGCGATCTTCACGATCGCCGTGGCGCCGTTCTCGTTCCTGATGCTCTCGTTCGTCGTGCCGTATGCGAACCCCTTTCACGGCGAGCGGCTCCTCTACGACATCGACAACCTCCTCTTCTTCGGCGCGAACCCGAACGTGCTGCTGGACCGGATCGCCTGGCCGCCCCTCACCGAGATGTTGACGCTCGTCTACTCGGCCTACTACGGCATCCCGCTCGTGCTCCTCGTGGTGTTCCTCGCGCAGAAGCGCCACGGCGGCGTCGCCCGCGGCACCTTCCTCGTGCTGCTCTGCCTCTACGGCAGCTATCTGGGGTACTTCCTGATCCCGGCCACGGGCCCGAACCTGAACCGCGCCGGCCTCTACCCCGCGCACTTCGCGGATCCCATGGAGGGCGTGTGGTTCGCCGAGCGCATCCGCGCGTCGCTCCTCGAGGCCGAGTGGATCAAGCACGACTGCTGGCCCTCCGGCCACACAGCACTCTCCTGGACCTGCCTGATGCTCGCGAAGCGCGAGGGCAGCCACCTCGCGTTCCGCATCCTGCTCGTGCCCGTGGTGCTGCTGATCTTCAGCACGATGTACCTGCGCTACCACTACGTGATCGACGTCGTGTGCGGATTCGCGCTCGCGTGGGTGGTGCTACGCTACGGCCCAAGGCTGTACGACCGGTGGCTCGGGACGGGCGGCGATGCGGGGGCGGACGCGACGTTCAGCGCGTCACCGTGATCGGCAGCACCCGCCGCCCGCGATCGACGACCTCCACCTCGCCTTGGCCCTGCCTCGTCCCGTGGTACGCGCGGACACGCAGGGTGCCCGGCGGGAGGTGCGTGAGCAGGCGGCGCCCGCGCACGTCCACGTACGGGTCGAGCCGCTGGATGCCCGCGTCGTCCACGTCGTACCACACCTGACCGTCCGCGCGCCCGACCTCGAGCGCGGCGAACGGGACGGGATTGCCGTCGGCGTCGCGAACGATGATCTCCACGTCCCCGCCCATGATCTCCCTCGCGACGACTTCGGTGACCTGACGGCCCACGACCGTCACGGAGGGGATCGGGAAGGTCCACCCGTCGTCACGGACGAGGATCGGGGACGTGCCCTGGTGGACGCCCGCGAGCGTCACGCGCCCGTCCTTGTCGGTGGTGCCCTCGATGCCCCGCAGCGCGACCCGCACGCCCGTCGCCGGCTTCCCGTCGCGGTCGATCAGCTGGAGGCGGGCGGTACCGAGCAGGGCCGGGTCCGGGAGGGGATTCACCTCGAGGTGGTCCAACAGCTCCGAGTCGTTGTCGGACTCGTTGTGATCCCGGGGGCCGGTGGCACCGGAAAGCCGGATCACGGCCAGGACCGTCGTCTCGGGCCGATCCGGCATGGGTCCATGCCAACCGGGGAGCGCGGCGGGGTCCTCCTCGGAAGGCACGGACGAGAGCTCGAGGGAGGCAGGACGATCGCTAAGAGGTCCCGTCCAGTGCGCTGCGAGATGGAGCGTCTCCCCGGCGAAGAAAGGGATCCCTCGCAGGCGTCGCGTCCCGTCGGAGGCGCGCTGCTCCTCGACGGGCCGTATCGTCGTGCCGGCGACGAATGCATCGGAGACCGTTGCCCCCTCGGCCACCCGCCCGTCCGGCCCCAGGATCTCGACGCGCACGTCGACCTCGCGATGGAGCAGGACCGTCATCCGTCCTTCGCGCGCGCGCGGCATCCGACGGCTCGGGATCACCCGCGAGCCGAGGTACACCCAGCCCGGAAGAGGCTCCACGCGGAGCGGGTCCCACGAAAACGCGAGCGGAGCCGACTCACCGTTGCGATGCGGAGAAAGGTCCAAGGGCGTCGGGATGGCTGGAGCGGACGGGATCCGCAACGGCTCCGTCCATCGCACGCCGGGCACCTCACGTCCGGTGGACGCGTCGACGAACACGACGCGCGTCGGCAGGGGGAGATCCTGTGGCGACCTCGGCGGCGGGACCCCCTCGCTCGGCCCCACGGCGGGCGACCTTTCCGTGCGCTCGGCCATGCCGGATCCGCTCCCGCGGCCCGCCAGGGTGGACTCGGTGGGCGTCGGCCTGGGCCCGTCCTCGGGGAGCGCGGCGCCCGCCTTGGGATCGGCGACCTTCGAGGCACCCCCTGCGTTGGGCCCCACGCTGGGGGCGACCTGGGACCGCGAGAGGATCACGGCCCCAAGCGCCAACAAGGCCAGCGCGATCGCGCCGAGCGTGCGACGCCATCGGGAACCCATGCGCATCATGGGACCAACGTACCCGCGCTCGCACCAGTTCGGCGAGTCCCCCGGGTGGGCCGGGACTCGCGCGGCGACTCTACTCGGGCAGCGTGAGCACCAGGACGCGCCGCTCCCCGGCGCGGGCGTCGAAGCTCGACTCGATCCGCCGCCCCCGGTGTCGGGCAACCACGCGCACCGGGCCGGGAGGCACCCGGTGGAACGTGCGGCGGCCAAGCCGGTCCGTGTACGGATCGAGCCGGAGGAGCCCGTCCTCGTCGAGATCCGCGTAGCCGTCCGGACCCGTCGTCTCGAGATCCACGCGCGCGAACGGCGCTGGGGCCCCGTCCGCGTCGCGAACGGCGACCTCGAGAAGGGCCCACGAGTCTCCGTCCGCGCTCGTCGGGGTGTCCGCACCCGTGACGAATCTAATGTCCGAGGGCGGCATGGACGACCCGTGAGGGCGGTCCTCGGGCGCCAGGGTCGTGACGTCCACATGGAGGTCGATGGCTTCCGACTCCGTGCCCGAGAATCGGGTACGGACGAGAAGAGCGCGGTCCGGGAGGATCGTGATCACGGCCTCCTCCGAGTCGCTCGTGATCACCGACAGATTCGGAAGAGTCGCCTGAGGCCGCACCCGATCGAGAACGAGCACGAGGGCCGCGTTCGGACGGAACGGGATGCCCTGTACGAGGTGGACCCCGTCTGCGCCCACCTCGTCCAGCACGCCCTCGGCGGGCTCGCCGTCCACGAAGGCCGAGAGGATCTCGAGGCGCGTGCCATCCGCGGACTCCTCGACGCCCGTCAGCATCAGGCGAACTCGCGCCTCCGGGAATGCGAGTAGGCAGGCTCTCCCCTGCACGAACCCCTCGGGCTCGACGGCTCCGGGCCACCACTCCTCGAACGCCGCCCACCCCTCGGGAAGGTCCACCTCCGGGCGGCGCACCCGATGGCACGGCCCCACGGTGCCGGACGGCAACCAGTCCGTTTCTCGCGCGAGGATCATCCGAGAGCGCCAACGCGCCCCGACAACGCGAGCTCCTGTCCGTGCGTCGATCACCTCCACCAGCATCGGAATCTCGGACCGGCGCTCCGAGGCTCGCAGACGATCTACGGAGGCTCGCAGCGGGGCGAGGACGTCGGTGGTGGTCGCTTCCGCGCGCTGCTCGGGGGATCTCGAAGACGGCGGAGCAGCAGCGAGGCCCCGCGGGGCGGACGCCTCGGACAGCTTCGTGGGCGCCCAGCCACCCGCGATCCCCGGTTCGATCAACCTCGGTGCGGGAGGTCGATGGGCCCCGGACGCAGCCCACGCCGTGGCCGCGAGCGCGGCAAGCGCCACCAGGGCAGTGGATCGTGAGCGTCGTCGTGTCACGAACCGCCTCCGTTCGGGTCCTACTTGAGCACCATCGTCACCGACGAACGCGTCCCAGGCCGCAACGTCACCTCCGCCATGACCGCCCAACCTCGAGCCGACGCCGTCACCTTCACGAGGCCTGGCTCCACCCGGGTGAACGTGCGACGGCCGTGCTCGTCCGTGTACGGATCGAGGCGCAGAACGCCGTCCACGAGGTCGAGCGCCGGCAAACCGGACGGGGTCCTCACTTCGACGCGGGCCATGGGGACGCCCTTCCCCTCCGCATCGACCACGTTCACATCGAGCATCGCGGGTTCGGGCTCGACGAGCTCGAGCTCGGTGGTCTCGTCGAACCTGACGTCCACGGTGACCGTGGTCGGCACGAGCAGTGGATCTGCGAGCGAGACGGACCGCCGGCCGACATCGACGGCATGCAAGGTCGCGACGCCCTCGGCGTCGCAAACGCGCACGCGCGCCCCGTCCATCCAGACGCGCGCCCCGACCGCGGGGGACCCGTCTCGACGACGCACACGCACGCGTACCGCTCCCAGTCGAGGAGGCACTCGGGCAGCGGGCGTCTCCAGGGCCGGGCCCGCACCCACCTCACGGGGCCGGTCGCGGTCGATGCGCACGGTCGCCTCGAATCGCGGCACGTGGTCCTCGGGCATCCGGACGGTGAAGGACTCTGCGGACATGACCGAGGGAACCCAACCCTCGTCGGGGGACGTCGGCTCGGGCTGCCCGGGCCCAGGCCTGGACAAGTGCAGGAACACGGGTCCACGCGGCTCGTAGGGGAGGTTGCGCAGCAGGAACCGTCCCGGTCCCGAGGACTCGGTGACATCCATCATCACCCACCCCACCATGGCCACGGACAGCTCGGCGTCCCGCACCGCGTCGCCGGCCGCATCGAGGACCGTCACCTCGAGGTCGATGGCGCGATGGAGCGGGTACACGAGGGACACGCCGACCGTCGCGAGCTCCGGCGAGAAGTCGAACTGCTTGGGCTCGGCGGCGACGAATCCCGGGGCCGCCTCGATCCGGAGCCGCGCATGGCCCCCGGGCGCCAGTCCATTCCTTACCCGGCCGAACGTGAGCGACGGGGGACGGGCGACCGCGCTCGCGTCGAGCGGCCGTCCGGTGATGGCGTCCACGAGCGAGAATCGAACGTCCTTCCAGGTCGGGAGATCCGTCGGAGACGTGGGGTCGGCGGTGACCTCGATGGGGACGGGGGGCGTGCGCATCGCGGGGGCGTCGGGGCGGCGCGGATCTGCGGCCAGCCGGCTCCCCTCGCCCTCGGGAAGCGTCGCCGGCGCGAGCTCCGCGCCCCCCTGACCATCCGGCGGGATCGCGTCCCCCGTGCGGGACCGCAGCCGAACGGCGATTGCGCCCGCGCCGAGCAGCAGGAGCACCGCCACGAGCGCGAGCCGGCCGGCGCGGCATCGGGCGCGCGCGTCGCTCACGCGGCGTTCACTTCGCGGCCGGGGGCGGATCCCAGGCGACCTTGCCGCCGGGCAGGAAGTAGACGAGGAGCATCTCGCCGCCCGCCACCGTGGGGATGTGGTGGCTGCCCGGGGGGAAGACGACCCAGCCCGGCGGGCGGGCGTCGAACGTCGGCGAGCCGCTCCAGGCGAAGCCGAGGTTGATCTCGCCGTTCGTGTGGGTGTGGCCGGCGGCGGGGCCCTCCATCAGCACGAAGTCGACGCTGTAGCCGGAGAGGTCCTTCGCGAACCGGCCGAAGCGGACCTTGGGGCCGCCGATCTTGGGGACCAGCCAGCCATCGCGCACGCCCACGCGCGCGAGGGCCTCGATGCGCTTGACCTTCGGCCCGCGGAAGGGCGCCTGCGCCTCGAGCGTGCGCTCGGCGGCGCGCGGGTCCTTCGGGTCGGCCGCGGCGAGCGCCGGGGCGAGATCCCCGAGCTCGGTCATCAGGGCGGCGAGCTCGGGCGGAGTGCTGACGGTCATCGCTGGGTCTCCCGTTCGACGAGCACGGCGCGGACCGGGCTCGCATCGGCGCCGACCAGCCTGAGCGGCAGCGCCACCAGATCGTAGACGCCCGGCGCGATGCCGGACAGGTCGATGCCCTCGAGGATCGCGACCCCCCTCGCGTTGAGGCGGTGGTGGCTCGCGAGGTCCTTGCTGTCGAAGGCATCCATGGAGTCGGTGTCGAGGCCCACGAGCACGACGCCGAGGTCGGCGAGGTGATCGGCGAGCGCGGGGGTCAGGTGCCGCATGGCGGTGTCGAAGGCGGCGGGCCGCGCGGCGTAGGTGCGCACGAGGAGGCGGGGGGCCTGGCGAAGGAGGGCGTCGGTGCCGGCGGGCAGGTCCGCGGGCAGGAGGCCGTCGGTCCCCGGCCGGCTCTCGACCACGACGCACGGGCCCATGTACTTCGCGAGCGGGACCGACGCGATGTCCTGGCCGTGGTCCGCGAAGTGGAACGGCGCGTCCGTGTGAGCGCCGGTGTGCACGCTCATGGTGACCGCGCCCACGTTCACGGGGCAGCCGGGGCCGATCTTCCAGTTGAGCCGGAAGTCGTACGGCGTGTCGCCGGGCCACACCGGGATCCCGGCCTTCACGGGGCGCGAGATGTCGTGGATGCGGCTCACGTGACGACGGTCTTCACGGCCTCGTGGGGCTGCCAGGCGCCCGTCGCGAGGATGTCC